>JBKOZW010000033.1:0-4705 GCA_046726095.1 Actinomycetota bacterium | reverse complement strand
CCCGTGGGCGACGACGCCGCGGTCGTACACGCCGGCGTCGGGGATCTCGTGCTCACGACCGATGCGTTGGTCGAGGGGACGCACTTCGATCGAGCGACCTCGACCGCGCACGACGTCGGGTCCAAGGCGATCGCGGTCAGTGTGAGCGACGTCGCGGCGATGGCGGCATCACCGCGATACGCGCTCTGTGCGCTGACGCTGTCCGAGGACGTTGACGCGGCCTGGACGATGGAGCTCTTCGGTGGGATGCGCGAGGCGTGCGAGGAGTTCGGGACGATCCTCGTCGGTGGGAACGTCGCGCGCGGCGCGGCGGTGAGCGTCGTCATCACGCTCACGGGCGAGGTCGCGATGGGCAAGGCGGTGACGCGCGCGGGCGCCCGGCCGGACGACGTCGTCGTCGTGACCGGCTCTCTCGGCGGTGCCGCGGCCGGCCTGCGCCTGACGAAGGATGCGATCCACGGAGCGTGGACCGACGAGATCCGCGACGCGATCCGGCGCCAACAGCATCCGACGCCGCGGGTCGGGGAAGCGCAGGTGCTCGCGCGCCACGGCGCGACCGCGATGATCGACATCTCGGACGGGCTGGCGATCGACCTGCTGCGGCTCTGCGACGCGAGCGGCGTCGGCGTCAGGCTGCGCCTGCAGGACGTTCCGGTGCATCCCGCCGCCGCCGAGGGCGAAGCCCTCGGCGGCGGCGAGGACTACGAGCTGGTCGCGACGTTGCCGTCGGCCGTCACGGCCTCGGCCGCGGCGGCCGAGCTGCATGACCTCTTCGGCGTTCCGCTCACGACGATCGGAACGATCGTGCCCGAGGGCCTCGAGGCGATCGACGCGACCGGTCGGAGCACGACGCTCCAGCGCAGCGGATGGGATCACTTCGCGTGACGACCCCGGCGCGTCCACGCGTGCTGTCCATCGCCGGCAGCGACTCCGGCGGCGGCGCCGGTATCCAGGCGGACCTCAAGACGTTCTCCGCGTTCGGCGTCTTCGGCATGACGGCGATCACCGCGGTGACGGTCCAGAACACGCGAGGGGTCGAGAGCGTCGAAGTCCTTTCGCCGGCGACCGTGAGGGATCAGATCCGCGCCGTGGCGACGGACATCGGGGTCGACGCCGCCAAGACGGGGATGCTCGCGAACGCGGCCATCGTGGAGGCCGTCGCGGCCGCCGTCGCCGACACGCGCATCGATCCGCTCGTCGTCGATCCCGTCTTCGTGTCCAAGCACGGGCACCTGCTCCTCGAGTCCGACGCGGTGGGGGCCCTGCGGGAGCTGATCCTCCCGCTCGCGACGCTCGTGACCCCGAACCTGCCCGAGGCGGCGGGTCTCGCCGGCACTTCCGTCGACACGCGCGAGGGGATGCGCCGCGCGGCCGACGCGATCTTGGCGTTCGGTCCCAAGGCCGTGATGGTCAAGGGCGGCCATCTCGCTGGGGACCGGGCGGCCGATCTCCTCGTGCACCCGGACGGCGAGGAATGGCTCGAGGACGAGCGGCTCGACACCTCCGACACCCACGGGACGGGATGCACGCTGTCGGCGGCCGCGGCCGCGCGGCTCGCCCTCGGTGACTCCGTCCCCGAGGCCGCCCGCGCCGCCAAGGCCTTCGTCACCGAGGCGATCCGCCACGCGCTTCGCTTGGGACACGGGATCGGGCCCGTCGATCAGCTCTGGCCGATCCCGTCGCGTCCCCGGTCAGGCGACGAGGGGTAGTCCACTCCGGCCTCGGGTGTCGCGACCGTCACCGCGAGCATCGGCGTCGCCCTGGGCGACCGGGGAGACCGGGGCCTCGCTCGTCGCCCGCGCGGACAGGCGATGTATCGGAGGAAGCAGGGCTGGAAGGCGGGCTTCCGGTTCGCTGCGGCGTCCGGAAGCTAAGTTCAGGCCGGGCGGCCGCGATCAGGCGTGCGATGGCCGGACGACCTTCCCGGCCTTGATGCAGCTGGTGCAGGCGTGGATCCGGCGCGGGGTGCCGTCGACGAGCGCGCGGACGCGCTGCACGTTGGGGTCCCACCGCCGATTGTTCCGCTTGTGCGAGAACGTCACCGACTTGCCGAACCACGGCTTCTTGCCACAGATGTCACACACCGCCGCCATCGTCCGCAGAGGGTACCAGGCGCCTAGGGAGCGATCGCATCCAGGTTGCTCTGCAACATCTCACGGGAGATCTGTCCGCGGACGGTGGCCACCAGGTGCCCATCCGCATCCCAGAACTGCGTCATCGGTGGAGAGAACAGGTCGTAGGACAGCCCGATCGAGTTCGCGGGATCGAACACGCTCGGGTAGGTGATCCCGGCCCCGTGCATGAAGGCGGTCGCCCCGTCGCGGAAGTCCTGCATGTCCACACCGATGAACTGCACGCGGTCGCCGAACCGAGCGTGCGCGTCGACCAGGAGCGGTGCCTCCGCCTTGCACGGCGTGCACCACGCCGCCCAGTAGTTCGCGACGACGGGCGTGCCCTTGAGTTCGCCGATGAGCGCGCGGAACCCGGAGGCGTCCATCTGCGGGAGCGCGTCGGCGACCGTGGGCAGGGCGGGCGCCGTCATGGCGTTCCGGGCGGGAACGGTGCCGGTCGCCGTCGCCTCGTGCGTGCATCCGGTGACCGACAGCAGGAGGGAGACGGTAGCCATGAGGGCTCCTCGGGGTGCCGTCACGGGTCCATGGTAGAACCGGGTCCAGCGTGAGGATCCTCCCGTGCCGCTGACGCTCTCCTCCCCTGTGGTCGCGATCGACCCCAAGGTCGCGCTCCGCCGGTCGGGGTTCCGCACGAAAGGAGCCGAGGCCCACGATGTGCTCGCAACCGCGTTCGACATCCAGACGGTCGGTGAGCTCCTGCATCACTACCCCCGTCGGTACATCGATCGCTCGCGCGTCGAGAGGATCCGCGGGCTGAAGATCGGCGCCTACGCAACCGTGATCGCGACGGTCCGCAAGGTCACCAAGCGACTGACCCGGCAGCGTCGGCCGATGGTCACCGTGACGGTCGGCGACGACACGGGGTTCCTGGAGCTGCCGTTCTTCAACCAACCGTGGGCGGCGACCTCCTATCGCGTCGGCGTCGAGGTCGCCGTGTCCGGCGTCGCGCAGCTCTATCGGGGGCACCTGCAGCTGTCGAACCAGGAGGTCGAGGTGCTACGCGGCGACGCGCAGGATCTGGTCCACACCGGCAGGATCACCCCGGTCCACCCGGCCTCGGACGGCATCACGACCCGGACGATCCGGGAGCTGATCTGGCGGGCGCTGGACGGGTTGCCGCCGCAACCCGATCCGATGCCCGCCGAGGTGATCGCCGCTGAATCCCTGTCGTCATGGGACTCGGCGCTCCGCACGATCCATTTCCCTGCGGACGACCGGGAGCTCGCAGCGGCGCGGGAGCGGCTCAAGTTCGACGAGCTGTTCACGCTGGAGCTGGGCGTCGGGTTCCGGAAGCAGCGCCTCGCGAGGGACCGGAGCGGGATCGCGCACGATCCCGACGGGCCGCTCACGCGCGAGCTCCGCGCGAGCGTGCCCTTCGAGCCGACGGGGGCGCAGCTCCGAGCGATGGAGGACGTCGACCGCGCGATGCGGGTACCGAAGCCGATGAACCTCCTTCTCCAGGGCGACGTCGGATCGGGGAAGACCCTCATCGCGGTGCACGCGTGTCTCGTGGCGATCCAGTCCGGGCATCAGGCAGCCGTGATGGCACCGACCGAAGTCCTCGCGGCACAGCACGCGCGGTCGGTGGGCGAGCTGTTGCGGCCGATCGGGGGCGTGGACGCGCTCGACGCATCCGGCACCCGGCCGGACACACAGCCGTCGCTGTTCGGAGGGTCAGATCCGGGCGAACGCCCGGATGCGACCCTCCGCTTCGCGATGCTGACCGGCTCCGTCACCGGGAAGGACCGGGGGCGGGTCGTCCAAGGCATCGAGGACGGGACGATCGACCTCGTGGTCGGAACGCACGCGCTCGTGCAGGAGAGCGTCACGTTCCAGGACCTTTCGCTCGCCGTCGTCGACGAGCAGCACCGCTTCGGCCTCCATCAACGGATGGCGCTCAAGGGGAAAGGGTCGGGCGATATCGACGTCCTGATCATGACCGCCACCCCGATCCCGCGGACGCTGGCGCTCACCTACTACGGTGACCTCGACGTCGTCGTGCTCGACGAGATGCCGAAGGGGCGGCCGACGGTGACGACCGTCGCGATCCGCGACCCCGCCGCGCGAGCGGCCGCCGAGGAGCGGGTGCGATCCGAGGCCGCGGCCGGCCGCCAAGCCTTCGTGGTGTGCGCGGCGATCGACGAGGGCAACCGCAGCCAGGTGAGGGCCGCCGAGGCCGAGGCGGCGCGCCTGCGGACCGAGGTCTTCCCGGATCTCCGGGTCGAGCTGCTGCACGGCCGGATGCGGCCCAAGGAGAAGGAGCGTGTGATGCAGGCGTTCCGGGAGGGCTCGGCGGACGTGCTGATCTCCACCACGGTGATCGAGGTGGGCGTCGACATCCCGAACGCGACCGTGATGATGATGGAGGACGCCGAGCGCTTCGGCCTCGCCCAGCTCCACCAGCTCAGGGGGCGGATCGGCAGAGGGACGGCCGCCTCGTTCTGCTTCCTGGTCGACGGATCCGACGAGCAGAACGAGGAAGCGCGCGCCCGGATCGACGCGATGGTGAGGACGAACGACGGGTTCGAGCTCGCCGACGACGATCTCCGGCTCCGGGGTGAGGGGACCCTGTT
>JBKOZW010000032.1:0-20369 GCA_046726095.1 Actinomycetota bacterium | reverse complement strand
GCCCGCGGCCGCGGCCGAGCCGGTCGCTGAGCCCGCGGCGGTCGCCACGGCCGCGGCGCCCGCCCCGGCCCGCAAGCGCCAGCCGGCCCCGACCGAGGCTCCGCCGGTTCCCGCGGGACCGGTCCTGCAGGTCGTCCACGGGGCGACGCCGCAGGTGATCGCGGAGAAGCTCGACCGTTCGCCCGCGGAGATCGTGAAGATCCTGTTCATGGCCGGCGAGATGGTGACCGCCACGACGTCGCTGTCCGACGAGGCGATCCGCGTGATCGCCGACGAGCTCGGCTATCGCGCGGACATCGTCGGCATCGAGGACGAGCTCAAGCTCGAGGAGATCGACGAGCTCGAGGCGAGCGACGGCGAGCTCGTGCCGCGTGCGCCGGTCGTCACGATCATGGGGCACGTCGATCACGGCAAGACGAAGCTGCTCGACGCGATCAGGGAGACCGACGTCGTGGCGGGCGAGTTCGGAGGGATCACGCAGCACATCGGCGCGTACCAGGCGCACGCCGGCGATCGTGAGATCACGTTCATCGACACGCCGGGTCACGAGGCGTTCACCGCGATGCGGGCGCGCGGAGCCGGCGTCACCGACATCGTCGTGCTGGTCGTGGCTGCGGACGACGGCGTGATGCCGCAGACCGTGGAGGCGCTCGATCACGCGCGTGCCGCGAACGTCCCGATCATCGTGGCCGTCAACAAGATCGACAAGGACGACGCCGATCCCAACCGCGTCCGGACGCAGATGGTCGAGCGCGGTGTCGTCCCATCGGAATGGGGCGGCGACCACGAGTTCGTCGACGTCTCGGCAAAGGCGAACACGAACCTCAACACCCTGCTCGACACGATCTTGGTGGTCGCGGACCTCGAGGAGCTGAAGGGGGATCCCACCGGCCGCGCGCGCGGCACCGTCCTCGAGGCCCATCTGGACAAGGGACGTGGCCCCGTGGCGACGGTCCTCGTCGAGAAGGGGACGCTCTCGGTCGGAGACGCGCTGATCGCCGGCACGGCGTACTGCCGGATCCGCGCGATGCAGGACGAGAACGGCCGGGCGGTCGAAGCGGCCGGGCCATCCAAGCCGGTGCAGATCCTGGGGTGGAGCCACGTCCCGACCGCCGGTGATGACTTCCGAGAGGTCGAGGACGAGCGCGAGGCGCGTCACATCGCGGAGGAGCGCGAAGCGCGGACGCGGCAGGCGGAGCTCGTCACCTCGCGGCGAACGACGCTCGAGGACCTGATGCGGCAGACGGGGCGCGCCGAGGTGGTGGATCTCAACCTGATCGTGAAGGCCGACGTCCAGGGCTCCGTGCAGGCGCTCGAGGACTCGCTGCTCAAGCTTCCGCAGGACGAGGTCAAGGTGAACATCGTTCGAGCGGGCGCCGGAGGCATCACGGAGAATGACGTCACCCTCGCGATCGCGTCGGACGCGATCATCGTCGGGTTCAACGTCCGGCCTTCCGCCGGGGCACGGCAGCTGGCCGAGGACGAAGGCGTCGACATCCGCTCCTACAAGGTGATCTACGACGCGATCGACGACATCAAGGCCGCGCTCTCGGGCCTGCTGAAGCCGGAAGAGCGCGAGCAGATCCTGGGCGAGGCCGAGGTTCGTCAGATGTTCCGCGTCCCCAAGCTCGGCACGATCGCCGGCTGCTACGTCCGCGACGGAGCGATCCCCCGGAACGCGTCGGCGCGCCTCGTCCGCGACGGCGTGGTGGTCTACGACGGCAGGATCTCATCGCTGCGGCGGTTCAAGGACGACGTCGCGGAGGTGCGCGAGGGCTTCGAATGCGGCATCGGCCTCGAGAACTTCCAGGACGTCAAGGAGGGCGACCTGATCGAGGCGTACCGGGTCGAAGAGGTCGCGCGCTCGATCTGACCCGCCGTGCTCGTTGCGCTCGAACGGTTCGATCTCCGGATCCCCGGCAGTCGATCCCTCAAGCAGAAGCGACACGTGATCGCGTCGCTCACGGCGGCGGTCCGGCAGCGGTTCCCGGTGAGCGTGGCCGAGGTCGAGCACCAGGACCTCTGGCAGCGCGCGGCGATCGCCGTCGCGGCCGTCGGCGCGGACCAACACCATCTCCGCCGCGTGATGCACGAGGTCGAGAAGTTCGTGGAGCGCTGGGAGGGAACCGAGGTGCTCGGATCCGAGCTCCAGCTGCTGTGGCCCGAGGAGTGATCGAGCGCGGGTACGCTGGTTCCATGCCCCAGGGATCGCGGACCGAACGCGTAGGTGAGGAGTTCCGCGAGATCCTCGCGGAGTCGATCCAACGCCTCAAGGACCCCAGGGTCGGGTTCGTCACGGTCACCGGCGTGAAGGTCTCGCACGACCTTCGGGTCGCCTGGGTCTATTTCACGACCTTCGGTGACGAGCGCGCCCGAGCCGCGTCGCGCGCGGGACTGCGTTCGGCGGCTCCGCACCTGCGGCACGAGTTGGGCCGGCAGATCCGGCTCAAGGCGGTCCCCGAGCTCCGGTTCGAGGAGGACACGACACCGGCGTCGGCGGAGCGGGTCGACCACATCCTCGAGGACATCCACGAGCAGGAGGCGGGGTCGTGACGCCCGAGGATCTCAGCCGAGCGGCCGACGTCCTTCGGGAGGCCGACCACGTCGCGATCGCGTGTCACGTGAACCCCGACGCGGACGCCCTCGGGTCGATGCTGGGACTCGCGCACCACCTGGTGGCGCGGGGGACCGCTGTCACCTGTTCGTACCCGAACCAGCCCCAACGCCTGCCGAGATGGTCGGAGATGCTGCCCGGTCTCGATCTGCTCGTCCCGCCCGACCGGTTCCCCAAGGCCCCGACCGTGATGGTGACCTGTGACTGCGCGTCCTTCGACCGCCTCGGCGTCCTCGGTCCGCCGGCGAACGCGGCGTCCGAGCTGATCTGGATCGACCACCATCGGTCGAACGACGGGAGCGGCACGGTGCGCCTGGTCGATCCGGATGCGTCCTCGACCTGCGAGGTAGTCACGCGTCTGATCGATCGGATCGGCGGTGAGCTCACCGAAGCGAGCGCCCTGTGCTTGTACGCCGGACTCGTCACCGACACGGGACGCTTCCAATATGAGTCCGTGACGCCCGAGACCCTCCGGGTCGCCGCGCGGCTGCGCGAGCACGCCTTCGACCACGCGCGCCTGTCTCAGGTCCTCTACGAGGATCATCGGTCCGCGTACCTGCGCCTGCTCGCTGTCGCCCTCGGCCGGCTCGACGAGGTCCCGGAGGCCGACCTGGTGTGGACCTATCTCCTGCAGTCGGATCTCGCCGACGCCGGGCTCGGCGTCGGCGAGACGGACGACCTGATCGACGTGATCCGGACGGTGCGCGGAGCGGACGTCGCCGCGGTCCTCAAGCAACAACGCGACGGGCGCTTCAAGGTGAGCATCCGTTCGCGCGGGGCGCACGACCTGGCGGTGGCCGCCGCCGCGTTCGGCGGCGGCGGCCACCGCCTGGCCGCGGGCTACACGAGCGAGCACGGGCCGAGCGGCACGATCGAGCGGCTCGTCGCCGTCCTCCGAGGCGCCCCGGTCGCTCCGTGACGCCGTCGGCCGAGGGCCTGCTGCTCGTCGACAAGCCGGGAGGGATCACGTCGCATGACGTGGTCGCGACCGTGCGCCGGTCGTTCGGGATCCGCAAGGTCGGGCACGCGGGCACGCTCGACCCGATGGCGACGGGGCTGCTCATCGTCGGCCTGGGGCGCGCCACCCGCCTGCTCCGATTCCTCGGCGATCTTCCCAAGACCTACACGGGGACGATCCGGCTGGGCGTCGAGACGACGACCCTGGATGCGGAGGGCGAGGTGACGCGCACCTCGCCCGTCGACGTGACCGACGCGGACATCGCGTCCGCGATGTCCGCGTCGCTCGGCGAGTCGCTGCAGCGGCCGCCGGCCTTCAGCGCGGTGAAGGTCGGCGGCCGCAAGCTCTATGATGCGGCGCGCGCGGGAGAGGCCCTGGAGGCCGACCCACGCCGGATCCGGGTCGACCGATTCGAGCCGGTCGCGCGCGATCGCGATGAGGTGGACTTCGTCGCGGTCGTCAGCGGCGGCACCTACGTCCGCGTGCTCGCCGCCGATGTGGGTGCTTACCTGGGCTGTGGCGCACACCTCGCGGCGCTGCGCCGCACGGCGATCGGCGGTTTCTCCGTCGAGGACGCGTCGCCGCCCGAGGATCCCCGCACCGTGCTGACGCTGGAGCGAGCGGTGGCGCATCTCCCCAGCGTCGATCTGGACGCGGAGGAAGCCCGCGTGGCGCAGAACGGGAGCATCCTGGGGCCGGCTGGGATCGAGGGCCCGTACGCGGTCTTCGGCCCGGATGGATCCCTCGTCGGGATCTATCGAGACGACGGCCCTAGGGGCCGGCCCGAGGTGATCCTCGCCGCCGAGGCGTAGGCTCGCACGATGGCGACGCCGACGCGGACGCGGTTCCGCTGGAAGACGGTCCTCGGCATCGTCGTGTCGATCGCGATCGTCGTCGGGATCTTCGCATGGGCGATCCCGAAGTTCGCGGACTACGGAGCCGTGCTCGACGCGCTCGGCACGCTGACCCCGATCGAGTTCTGGACGCTCTTCGCGGCCATGGTGTTCAACCTCGTGACGTACTGGTGGGCGAACCAGGCGGCGCTGCCCGGACTCGGGATCGGCAAGGCGGCCGTCCTGACGCAGACGACGACCTCCGTCGCGAACACGCTGCCGGCCGGTGGCGCGATCGCGGTCGGCCTGACCTACTCGATACTGACCTCGTGGGGGTTCACGGCGACGAACGTGGCGCTCTTCGTCGGCGTCACGGGACTGTGGAACATCTTCACGAAGCTCGGTCTGCCGATGCTCGCGCTCGTCTTCCTGGCGCTCAGCGGCCATCTGACGCCGGGCTACGTGATCGCCGCGGTGGTCGGGGCCATCGTGATCGCCGTCGCGGTGCTCCTGCTGACCCTCGTCTTCCGGAGCGAGAAGGTGGCGATCCGCGTAGGGGAGGCGTTCGGACGGGCGATGTCGTGGTTGCGTCGTCTCGTCCGCAAGCCCGCGGTCGAGGGTTGGGGCGAAGGGGCCGCGCGTTTCCGACGGAACACGATCGCGCTGGCCGGACACCGCTGGTTCCGACTGACCTGGACGACGGCGCTGAGCCAGGTGGCCCTGTTCTTCGTCCTGCTCCTGTCGCTGCGTCACATGGGGGTGTCGGAGGCGGACGTCTCCACGGCGGAGGCGTTCGCCGTCTACTCGTTCTCCCGACTGCTCTCGGCGGTGCCGATCACCCCCGGCGGCGTCGGCTTCATCGACGTCGGCTACATCGGCGGTCTGAGCGTCTTCGACAGCGAGGAGAAGGCGCAGATCGTCGCCGCGGTCTTGCTCTTCCGTGCGCTCACGTACGGGATCCAGATCCCGCTCGGCGGGTTCACGTACCTGATCTGGCGAGCCAAGAAGGACTGGCGCACGACCGCGAGCGCGGACGCGCAACGTTCCCGGGTCACCTACGAGCCGGATCCCCGCTGAAGGGCTCGCCGGCCTCGGATGCGGTCGGATCCGGTGGGATCGGTTTGCCCTCTTCGCGGAACACGATGTCGCGGATCTCGGTCGCCGTCGCCGCCACGAAGATCGCGATCCCCGCGCCCAGGAGCGTCCCGGCCACGGTGTCGGAGAACCAGTGCGCCGCCAGGTAGACACGGGAGAGCGCCATCACGAAGGCGAACCCGATCGCGAGCCACTCCCAATGGCGGCGTCTCGGACCGGCCGGCAGCAGCGCGAGGACGAGCGCCACCCCCGTCGCCGCACCGGCGACCGCGTGCCCCGAGGGGAACGAGAACGATCCAGCGGTCGCAACGAGCGGGTATGGCGGCCGGCCGCGGTGGAAGTACGCCTTCAACCACGTGAGTGCGAGCTCGCTCATGAGCCACGTCGTCGCGAACGCGCCCGCGCGCAACCACCGGCGCCGGATCAGCAACAACGCGGTCACGCCGATCCGTAGTGGGATCGTCACGAGTCCGCTGCCGATCACGTTCAGCGCCCGGCTGAGCCACGTGAGCGGTGCGTTCCGGATGTCGTCGACCCAGTGGTAGACGGATGCATCGAACCGCCCGATGAACGGGACCGTCGTGAGCGGGGCGTCCTGCGGGGGGTGCCGTCCCACCGCGAAGAGCGAAGCGACGCAGCCGGCGAGCAGGATGAGCGACCACACGAACGCCCGCCGATGGTCGGCGAGCATCCGCGTCTGCGCCCTTGCCAGCGTCATCCCGATCGCGGCGGCACGGGGGGCGAGGCCGGTCGAACGATCGGCTTCGGTGATCGGAAGAACTCCTGCGCGCCCGGTGTGCCCCAGAGGCCCACGAGCACGACCACCTGGACCAGACCTTGGATCCACGCGAAGACGGCACCGTCGCCGCGGGACACCACGACGACGAGGTTGAGGAGCAGGCCGAGCCCGAACAGCACCGTGACGACGATCCGGGCCACGTTGCTCCCGCCGAAGAGGGCGTACACGAGCAGCAGCTCGGTCAGTCCGACGGCGAGCAGGACGAACCCGAGGATGAGGATCGCGCCCTGCGGGAGCCCGTGACGGATCATGAGCCGCGTGTTCGAGGCGGCCAGCAGGGTCGCGACCCCACCGATGGACAGGAACACGCCGTTGATGCCGATCAGCCATCCGGCGAACGTCACGCCACCGGGTCGTTTGGACATCCTTCCTCCTCCGATCGCCCGGAGGGTTGCACGGGCCGGCTGGCACGTGCAAGGTCGGTACGCTCTGCGCTCGTGGACGTGATCCGAGGGATCGGTTCGCTCCCCTTGCCGGATGGGCCTTGCGTCGCGACGGTGGGTTTCTTCGACGGCGTGCATCGGGGGCACCAGGAGGTGTTACGGACGGTCGTCGCCCGTGCGCGTGATCGAGGGATCCGATCCGTCGCGATCACGTTCGACCGGCATCCTCGGGAGGTGTTGTCGCCGGGGTCCGAGCCCCGACTGCTCACGACCGTGGATCGGAAGGCGGAACTGGTCGCGTCGACCGGCATCGACGAGCTCGTCGTGCTCGCCTTCGATCGAGACTTCTCCTTGATCCCGGCGGAAGACTTCGTCCGCGACGTGCTCGTCGGCGGCGTCCACGCCGTCCACGCCGCGATGGGAGCCAACTTCACGTTCGGCTTCCGCGCGCGGGGGACGATGGAGAACCTCCCGGTGCTGGGCGCGCCCCTCGGCCTCACGGCCGAGACGGTTGGGCTCGTGGACGTCGGCGGGCGGGTGATCTCCTCCTCATCCGTCCGCGAGGCCCTCGCCTCCGGGGATCTGGATTGGCCCCGGGAGGCGCTCGGTCGCCGGTTCGTGCTCGATGGCGAGGTCGTCACGGGTCACGGCCGGGGCCGGGGTCTCGGCTATCCGACGGCGAACCTCCGGACGTGGCCGCGGCTGTTGCTCCCGGGCCAGGGGATCTACGCGGGCGTTGCCGAGCACGCCGGCCGACGCCACCGGGCGGCGATCGACTGCGGGACCAACCCGACGTTCGGCGTGGAACCGCTCCACGTCGAGGCCTTCCTCCTCGGCTTCGACGGGGAGCTGCCGGGAGAGGCGCTCGCGATCGAGTTCTGGGACCGGCTGCGCGACGAGGTTCGCTACGACTCCGTCGACGAGCTGATGGTCGCGATCGAGGCGGACGTCGAACGCACGCGCGAGGTCGTTCCGGACGGGGCCCTCGCCTCGCCGTGACCGCGGGTCGGGGCTCCGTTCCCGCTGGTAGCCTTGCTCTTCGACGATGACGTTGACCAAAGAAGCCAAGACCCAGATCATCCAGGAGCACGCCCGTTCCACCGGCGACACCGGCTCCGCCGAGGTCCAGATCGCGGTGCTCACCAGGCGCATCAGCGACCTGACGGACCACCTGAAGGTCCACAAGCAGGACCATCACAGCCGTCGCGGTCTCCTGATGCTCGTCGGGCGCCGCCGCCGGCTGCTGGAATACCTCCGGCGTGAGGACATCGAGCGCTACCGCGCGATCGTCGCGGACCTCGGGCTGCGCCGGTAGAGGCACGTCGGGCGGCGGGGCCGTCCGCACGAAGGAGTGATGCCAAAGACCCAACGCGGCCGACCGGAGGGAAGGCCTGAAGCGCGGTCGGTTCTCAGTCGCGAGCTTCCGGAGCGTGATCGCCCGGAGGTTCACCACTGACAACCGGCCCGACCCTCCACATCTAGCGGCGCGCACGCCGCGCGCCCATGACTCCAGAGGAGATCGACCGGATGGTCACCACGATGTCGCGCCAAGTCGGCGCACACGAGATGACGCTCGAAGCCGGCAAGCTCGCGAGGCTTGCCGACGGGAGCGTCGTCGTCACTTATGGGCAGACCCAGGTGCTCGCCACCTGCGTCCGCTCCAAGCCCCGCGAGGGGATCGACTTCTTCCCGCTCACGATCGACGTCGAGGAGCGGATGTACGCGGCCGGCAAGATCCCGGGCTCGTTCTTCCGGCGCGAGGGTCGACCCGGTGAGACCGCGATCCTCACCGCGCGCCTGATCGACCGCCCCCTCCGCCCCACGTTCCGGGAGGGCTTCCGCGACGAGGTGCAGGTCATCTGCACGATCCTGTCGGTGGACATGGCCAACCCCTACGACATCCCCGCGATGAACGCGGCGGCGTGCGCGGTCGGTTTGGCAGGGCTGCCGTTCGACGGCCCGGTGGCGGCGGTACGGCTCGGGCTGATCGGCGGACGGTGGGTCGTCAACCCGACGTTCCAGGAGGTTGAGGACGCCACCTTCGACGTCGTCGTCGCCGGTGCGAAGAACCCCGAGGGGGGCGTCGACATCCTGATGATCGAGGGTGAGGCCCCCGACAACACCTGGCCGCTGCTGGGCTCCGGGGACGGAGCGGTCGCGCCGACCGAGGAGGCCGTCGCCCAGGGCCTCGAGGTCGCCAAGGCGGAGATCGGGCAGCTCGTCGCGTTCCAGGAGGAGTTCATCGCCGCCCACGGCGTGACACCGAGGGAGTTCACGCCGACGCCGCTCTACGGCCAGGACATCTGGGAGGCCCTTTACGGCACCTTCGCGGGAAAGCTCGAGGCCGCGATCGTCCCCGATCGTCAGACGCGCGAGGCGGCGTTCGACGCGGTCAAGGAGGAGGCGAAGCTTCACGTCGAGACCACGCTGGGCGAGGCCTTCGTCGATCGCGACCAGGAGTTCTCTGCCGCGTGGAAGTCGCTCCAGAAGAAGGTCATGCGTCGCCGGGTGATCGATCAGGGCGTGCGCCTCGACGGTCGGGGGGCCAAGGACATCCGGCCGCTGTCGGCGGAGGTCGGGTTGGTTCCTCGGGCCCACGGCTCCGCGCTGTTCCAGCGCGGGGACACGCAGGTGCTCAACATCACGACGCTCGGGATGCTGCGGATGACGCAGATGATCGACACGCTCGATCCCGAGGACACCAAGCGCTACATGCATCACTACAACTTCCCGCCGTTCTCCACGGGTGAGACCGGCCGTGTGGGATCGCCCCGTCGTCGGGAGATCGGGCACGGTGCCCTCGCCGAGCGCGCCTTGATCCCGGTCGTCCCCAACGAAGAGGAGTTCCCGTACGCGCTCCGTCTCGTCTCGGACGTCCTCGGCTCGAACGGCTCCACGTCGATGGCGAGCGTCTGTGGCTCCACGCTGTCGCTGATGGACGCCGGCGTCCCGATCAAGTCGCCGGTCGCGGGGATCGCGATGGGCATGATCGCGGAGGAGGGTCGGTTCGTGACGTTGACGGACATCCTCGGTGCCGAGGATGCCCTGGGCGACATGGACTTCAAGGTCGCAGGGACCAGCGAGTTCGTGACCGCGATCCAGCTCGACATGAAGGTCTCCGGCATGCCGGCGGATGTCCTCGCGAGCGCCTTGCAGCAGGCTAAGGAAGCGCGGATGCAGATCCTCGACGTGATGCTCGCCGCGATCCCGGCGCCTCGCGACGCGGTCAGCGCCAAGGCGCCGCGGATCATCACGATCCAGATCCCGGTCGACAAGATCGGCGAGGTGATCGGGCCGAAAGGGAAGAAGATCAACGAGATCATCGCGATCACCGGCGCCGACATCAACATCGAGGACGATGGAACCGTCTTCATCGGCTCGCACGAGGCCGACGGCGCGGATGAGGCCGCCCGCATGATCGAGGAGATCGCGAACCCGAGGCCCGTCCTGGTCGGGGAGAGGTACGAGGGGACGGTCGTGAAGACCACGACCTTCGGCGCGTTCGTCAACCTTGTTCCCGGGCGAGACGGGCTCGTCCACATCTCCAAGCTCGGTCGTGGCAAGCGCCTCGCGAGCGTCGAGGAGGCCGTGAAGGAGGGTGACGCGCTCACCGTCCTGGTCGAGGACGTCGACCCGCAGGGCAAGATCAGCCTGAAGCCGGTCGGGCCCGAATGGGAGATCCCCGAAGGCACCGTCGTCGAGACCGCCGAACGGCGCGATCGCGGCGGTGACCGCGGGAGCCGTGGCGACCGCGGGAACCGCGGCGATCGGCACGGGCGGCGATTCCGGGACGGCGGCGAACGCCGCCAGGACGCCTGAGCCGAGCGCCATGTCGATCACGCGGACCGAGTTCAGCTCGGGTCTGCGGATCGTGACGGAGCGGATGCCCGGCGTCCGCTCCGTCTCGATCGGCTTCTGGGTCCTGGCGGGCTCACGAGACGAGCGACCCGCGATCAGCGGGCACTGCCACTTCCTGGAACACCTGCTCTTCAAGGGGACCACGTCCAGGAGCGCGTTGGACATCGCCGAGGCGTTCGATGGCGTCGGCGGCGACGTGAACGCCTTCACCGCGAAGGAGTACACGTGCTACTACGCGCGGGTGCTCGACCGTGACCTGGAGATGGCCGTCGACCACCTCACCGATATGCTGCAGCACTCCACGATCCGGTCGAACGACCTTGAGGCCGAGAGCCACGTGATCCTGTCGGAGATCGACATGCACGAGGACTCCCCCGAAGACGTGGTGCACGACCTGTTCACGACGACCCTGTGGCCCGGACACCCGCTCGGGCGCCCGATCCTGGGGACGCGCGAGCGGATCCGCGCGGCAACGCGCGGATCCGTCCGAGGCTTCTACCGGCGGCACTACGTGCCCGGGCACCTCGTGGTGGCCGTTGCGGGCAACGTCCACCACGACGAGCTCGTGCGCATGCTCCGTCAGCGGATGGACGTCGGGCGCGAGCGGCGCGGCCGCGGGGACGCCGCGTGGCGTCTCCGCGCCGCCCCGCGCGCACCCAAGCCGTCGGGGCAGCACCTGGTGCAGCGGAAGAAGACCGAGCAGGCGCACGTCGTGCTCGGGACCAACGGACTCGCGCGCACCGATCCCGACCGCTTCGCGTTCCTGATCGTCAACACGGCGCTCGGTGGGGGGATGTCGTCGCGGCTGTTCCAGGAGATCCGTGAGAAGCGCGGGCTGGCGTACACCGCGTACAGCTACCACTCGCAGTACGCGGAGATCGGTCTGTTCTCGGCGTACGCGGGCACATCTGCGTCCAAGGCGAAGACGGTCGTCGGCCTGATGCGGCAGCAGGTCGAGTCGATCCGAGATGGTGGGCTGACACCGGAGGAGTTCGAGCGGGCCAAGTCGCACGTGAAGGGATCGACCGTGCTCTCCCTGGAGGATCCCGGCGGCCGGATGTCCCGGCTTGGCAAGTCGGAGATCGCGCACGGCGAGATCCTCACGGTCGACGAGACCCTCCGACGGGTCGGCCGCGTCACCCTGGACGATGCCCGGCGCGTGGCCGAGCGCGTCCTCGCCCAACCGATGACCCTGACCGTGCTCGGTCCGGTCGCGCCCTCGGCGTTCGAGGAGGCCGTCGCGTGATCCGCGTCGGCGTCGTCGGCGCCACGGGCAATATGGGCCGCGAGGTCTGCCGGGCGGTCGGAGACGCAGACGACCTGATGCTCGCCGGCGCCATCTCGCGCACGGCCGCCGGTCGCCGGCTGGGCGACGCCATCGGCATCGAAGGACCTGCCGCCGACGTGATCCTCACCGAGCGGCTCGACGACATGGTGGCGGCCGGGGTGGAGGTCCTGGTGGATTTCAGCGGCGCGGCGCACGCCCCCGAGCACGTCGACTGGGCGATCGAACACGGGATCCACATCGTGGAGGGGACGACCGGCTTCCAGGTCGATCCCGCATGGGCGAACGCGCCCGTCGGCGTGATCGTCGTCACGAACTTCGCCGTCGGGGCCGCGCTCATGATGCGGTTCGCTGAGGTCGCGGCGCGCTACTTCGATGCTGCCGAGGTGATCGACCTGCACCACGACCAGAAGTCGGACGCCCCCAGCGGCACGGCGATCGCGACGGCCCAGCGGATCGGCGACGCCCGTGCCGGTGGGTGGGCGGCTCCCGACGGCGACGATCGACACCCGGGCGCGCGCGGCGCCCAGATCGAAGGCGTCCGTGTGCACAGCGTGCGCCTGCCCGGTCTGCTCGCGCACCAGGAGGTCGTCTTCGGTGGTCCGGGCCAGACGCTCACGATCCGTCACGATGCGACCGACCGCTCCTCCTTCCTTCCCGGTGTGGTGATGGCGATCCGTGCCGTGGTCGACCGCCCGGGCCTCACGGTCGGGCTCGACACCCTCCTCGATTAGCCGTCGCGTCGGAGCTCCTCGATTGAGATCGAGCCGTCGTCGTCCTGCGAGATCAGGATGCCTTCCAGCTCTCGCATCGGCTCGACCTCGCGACCCGTCAGACCGAACGCGGCGCGCTCGACGAAGGGTGTATGGCTGATCGCGAGCGCTCGATCGCCATCGTCGAGTGCCTCGAGCAGCGATCTGATGCCCGCGGCGAGTCCCTCGGGTGAGCCGCCGCTCGCGTCCTTGCCAGCGAGGCCCGGAACGACGGAGTGGTTCGGCAGTTGCTGGTTCGCGCCGCGCAGGATCCAGGCGGCCGTCTCTGCGGCTCGCTCGGCCGGGGAGACGAACACGGCGTCGTACGATACGTTCTCGCGGCTCCGGCCCACGTTCCCCGCGAGCGAGCGACCGGCTTCGGACAGCCGGTCCCGATCCGGGTCGCGAGGCGCGTGCCGGAGGAGCTCGATCTGCTTCACCGGCGGAGCATCGCAACAGCCCTCGGCAACGTCATCCGCCTCGAGGGTATCGAAGCGTTCGGTGACGGTCATCGAGCCGCACAAGTTCTCGAACAAAGGCAGTTACGACTTCGCGAGCTTCTCCGCGTATCTCGAGGCCTCGTGGACGAAGAAGAACCGTGCGTCGACGTGATCCCGAATCGATACCCACTGATCCGCCACGACTTCATGCATCCAACGGTGACGTGGGTCAGCGTTCCGAAGTACTCGACCCATGCACGTGGTCCATCACCTTAACCGCGACCTCCGCCGAGCCCTTCATTCTCGACGGTCTCGTGCTGGATTGGGTCGTTCTCGAATGATCGGTGCGTTCAGCGGCTCGCCGGTTCGCTCTCGCCCGCTTGCCACCTCGCCAGCGCGAACAGCAGATCGCTCAACCGGTTGAGGTAGCGGCGTATCTCGGGATTGACGACCCGACCCGAGGACTCGAGCCCCACGACGTGTCGCTCCGCACGCCGAACGACCGAGCGCGCGATGTCCAGTGTCGCCGACGCCGGGTTCGCTCCCGGGACCACGAAGGCGTCCGGGAGCGGCCGCTCCGCCACGATAGCGTCGATCCGCTGCTCGAGCCTGGCGACCATCTTCTCGGTGACGAGCGAGATCTCCGGCTCCAGGCGACCGCGCTCGTGCGGGTTCGTGGCTAGGTCGGCTCCGACGACGAACAGTTCCCGCTGGAGCGTCAGCAGGTCGGTCGCGAGAGCCGGGTCGTCGCAGAGGGCTCGCGCGAGGCCCAGGGCCGCGACCGCCTCGTCGGTGGTGCCGTACGCCTCCGTGACCTGGTCGTTCTTGGCCACACGACCTCCGTAGAGGAGGCCCGTCGTCCCGTCATCGCCGGTCTTCGTGTAGATGCGTGGCATCGAGGGCTAGCATAGGCGCGTCCGTCCCGACCCCCGCTGGCGACGGGATCGCTCGAACGGAGGAGGCGACGCCGATGACCGGAAGGTTCGGGTCCGTCGTCACCGCGATGGTGACGCCGTTCCGACAGGATCACGCGCTCGACCTCGATCGGGCGCAGGAGCTGGCTTCATGGCTCGTGGAGAACGGCTCGGACGCCGTCGTGGTTGCGGGCTCGACGGGGGAGTCCCCGACGATCACGTACAAGGAGAAGTCCGAGCTCTTCCGCGCGGTCGGCGACGCCATCCGGGGACGGGGCAAGCTGATCTGCGGCACGGGGACGTATTCGACCGCCGAGACGCTCGAGCTCACGCAGGCGGCCGAGGACGCGAACGCGGACGGGCTCCTCGTGGTCACGCCGTACTACAACAAGCCACCGCAGCGCGGGTTGATCGCGCACTTCGAGCACATAGCCGAGGCCACCGATCTGCCGATCATCGCGTACAACATCCCGGGTCGGACCGCGACGCGGATCGAGCACGACACGTTGCTCCGGCTCGCCGAGCGGCCGAACATCGTCGCCGTGAAGGACTCGACCGGGGACTTCCAAGGCATCTCCCGGCTGATCGCCGAGGTTCCGGAGGGCTTCGAGGTCTACTCCGGCGACGACTGGGCGACGTTCGGGTACGCGTGCTTGGGGGCCGTCGGCGTGGTGAGCGTCGCGAGCCATCTGGTGGGCACGCAGATCCGCCAGATGATCGACCTGATCGAGACCGGCGACGTGCCCGCGGCGAGGAAGATCCACGAAGCCCTCTCTCCGCTGTTCAACGCGCTGTTCGTGACGTCGAACCCGATCCCGCTCAAGGCGGCCCTCCAGATGGTGGGACGTCCGTGCGGCGAGCCTCGCCTCCCGCTCGTCCCGGCGACGCCGGACGAGCGGGGGCGTGTTCGGAAGGCGCTGGAGGACGCCGGCCTCCTTGCCTGAGAGCGACGGCCGCCTCGTCTTCCTTGGCGGGATCGGCGAGGTGGGTCGCAACATGGCTGCGCTCGAGCTGGACGACCGTCTCCTGATCCTCGACGTCGGCCTGTCGTTCCCGTCGGCCGACATGCCCGGGATCGACCTCGTCCTGCCGGACATGGAGTACGTCCGCGAGCGTGCCGACGACGTCGAGGCGATCGTGCTGACCCACGGCCACGAGGACCACGTCGGTGCGCTTCCGTACCTCCTGCGGGACCTCGGACGGCCGATCCCGATCTTCGGAACGGCGTTCACGCTCGAGCTCTTGCAGGGCAAGCTGGACGAACACGAGGTGACCCACCTGACGGACCCGCGCGTCGCCGTTCCCGGCGGCGGGACGTCGATCGGTCCGTTCACGATGCGGTTCTTCCACGTGACGCATTCGATCCCGGACGGGATGGCCATCGCGATCGACACCCCCAACGGATCCGTGCTGCACACCGGAGACTTCAAGCTCGATCAGACGCCGATCGATAGCCAGCCCACCGATCTGCACGGCCTCGCGGCCGAATCGGGTCGGGGCGTCCATCTGCTCCTGTCGGATTCCACGAACGCGGAGACGCCGGGTCATACCGCCAGCGAGCGCACGGTCGGGCCGGTGCTCCGCGACATCGTCGCGGCGGCGCCGGAGATCGTGGTCGTCGCGTGCTTCTCGAGCCACATCCACCGGATCCAACAGGTGATCGACGCGGCCATCGCGAACGAGCGGGTCGTCTGTTTCCTCGGCCGGTCGATGCAGAACTCCGTCCGCGCCGCGCGGGAGCTGGGGATCCTCCGCGTGGACGATCACGACGTGATCGACATCGAGGAGGTCGATGAGCTCGATCCGGGGCGCGTCGTGATCGCGTGCACGGGCTCGCAGGGAGAGCCGTACAGCGCCCTGAGTCTGATGGCCGCCCGTGAGCACAAATGGGTCAAGCTCAGTGAAGGGGACACCGTCGTGCTGTCTTCGAGCATGATCCCCGGGAACGAGCCGGCGATCCACCGCGTCGTCGACGCGCTCTACCGGAGCGGCGCCGACGTGTACCACATGCCCGCGGATCCGGTGCACGCATCCGGGCACGCGGCGCAGGAGGAGCTCCGCCTGCTGCTGTCGCTCGTGCGTCCTCGATGGTTCATCCCGATCCACGGCGAGCGCCGGCACCTCCAGCACCACGCGCGCCTCGCGGAGGAGGTCGGGATCCCGCGCGATCGGATCCTGATCTGTGAGGACGGGGATGTGGTCGAGATCGGGATCGAGGTCGCCAAGGTCGATCGGGTGCGCGCCGGGATGACCTTCGTGGACGGTCTCGGGATCGGGGATGTCGGCGGCGAGGTCCTCCGCGATCGGAGGAAGCTAGCCGGCGACGGCGTGGTCGTCGTGGTCGTCGGCGTCGACATGCAGACCGGCGAGATCGTGAGCGGTCCCGACGTCGTCAACCGCGGGTTCGTCCACGAGGAGACGTCCGGCGACATCCTTGAAGAGGCGCGCAAACGCGTCATGCTTGCCTTCGAAGAGAGCGCGGAGGCGCGCGTCACGGATCCATCCGCGTTGCAACAGAACGTCCGAAGGGTGCTCAAACGGTACTTCTTCGACGTGACCCAGCGGAAACCCGTGATCCTCCCGGTGATCATGGAGGTGTAGGTGGCAACGAAGACTTCCCCCTCGCGACGCGCAGCGTCGCGTGCTTCCAAGACGACCCGCTCGGGGAGCCGGCGCAGATCCCAGGCCAAGGCGTCTCCCAAGACGCCGGTCCGCCAGATCCTGTCCCCGCACGCGCGCGACGCCTTCGGGGTGTTCCTGGTCGTGCTCGCGCTCGTGTCGGTGCTGGGTCTGTGGTTCGACGCGGCGGGACCCGTCGGGGACTTCCTGACCTGGTCGCTCCGCGGGCTCCTCGGCGTCGCGGCGGCGGCCTTCCCTGTCGTCGGCATCTACTGGGGGCTCCTGCTGCTGCGCGACACTGCGCGCGAGGAGCGGGTCCGGATGTTCATCGGGTTCTCGGTCCTCGGCCTCGGCGTGCTCGGCGTGCTCTCGGTGCTGGGCGGCAGGCCGGGACCTCGTGACGGCTACGACGCGGTCTCGGTCGCGGGTGGGGTGCTCGGGGCGACCGTGGCGCACCCGCTCACGGTCGTGATCTCGCCGGTCGGCGCGTTCATCGTGTGCGTGGGCCTGCTGACCGTGGGGCTCCTGATCTTCACGGGGACGCCGATCTCCGTCGCCTGGTCCCACGTCCGAGACTTCTTCACCGCGGCGGATGTGGACGACGAGCCGGAACGCATCGAACCATTGACGGTCGAACCGGCCGTCAGATGGCCGCGAGCGGCCAGGCTGCGCGAGGCGTTCGGGCTCCTCGAGCCCGTGGATCAGGGCGACGAACTCCTGGTCGTGCCCGAACCAGAGCCCGAGCCCGAGCTCGATCCGGACGACGAGGACGAGGAGGTCGCCTCGGCGCGGGCTCGCCCCGCGCGGACGGTCACCACGACGAGCGGCCCGTACCAACTGCCGCCGCTGGATCTGCTCCGGAGCGCACCACCATCCAACGCCGACGCGATCGACGAGGCGGAGATGCAGAAGGCGCTCGAGCGCACCCTGCAGACCTTCGGAGTGGACGCGCGGGTCTCCGGGGCTCACCGGGGTCCGACCGTCACGATGTACGAGGTCGAGGTGGCTTCGGGCACCAAGGTCAGTAAGGTGCTCCAGCTCGCGAGCGACATCGCTTACGCGCTCGCGACGCCGGACGTCCGGATCCAGGCGCCGATCCCAGGCAAATCCGCGATCGGCATCGAGGTGCCGAACAAGCACCGCGACTTCGTGATGCTCGGCGACATCCTGCGATCGAAGGCCGCGCGCGACGCCACGCATCCCCTCGAGGTCGCGCTCGGCAAGGACGTGCACGGGCGAGCGCGCATGGTGAACCTCGCGACGATGCCCCACCTCCTGATCGCGGGCGCGACCGGAGCGGGCAAGTCGAGCCTCGTCAATTCGTTCATCACGTCGCTCCTCGTCCGAACGTCACCCGAGGATGTCCGCCTGGTCCTCGTCGATCCCAAGCGTGTCGAGCTGAGCCACTTCGCCGAAGTGCCCCATCTGCTGTCTCCGGTGATCGTTCACCCGAAGCGCGCGGCGGAGGCGCTCGGGTGGATCGTGCGCGAGATGGAGCAGCGCTACGAGACGCTCGCGACGGTGGCGGTCCGGGACATCGACGCGTACGAAGAGGGCCTGCGCGAGGGCTCGCTGCGGATCCCGCCGGGCATGGAGGATCGGTACGAGCACCTGCCTTTCATCGTCGTGGTGATCGACGAGCTCGCGGACCTGATGATGGTCGCGCCCCGTGACGTCGAGGACGCGATCTGCCGGATCGCGCAGATGGCGCGCGCGGTCGGGATCCACCTGGTGGTCGCGACGCAGCGTCCGTCGGTCGACGTGGTCACGGGCCTCATCAAGGCGAACATCCCCAGCCGCGTCGCCCTGATGACGTCGTCGCAGGCCGATAGCCGGGTGATCCTGGATATGAACGGCGCTGAGAAGCTCGTCGGGCACGGCGACATGCTCTTCGCGCCGTCGAGCCTCTCGAAGCCCGTCCGCCTGCAGGGGGCGTGGGTCACGGAGCACGAGATCGGCGAGATCACGGGATTCATCCGCGCCCAGCGCGAAGCGATCTACGAGCACACGGTGGAGGGATTGGGGCTGCCGCCGGTCGCCGACGGCGGTGACGAACGCGGGCTCGGCTCCGACGACCTGCTGGAACAGGCGGCCGAGCTCGTGATCCGATCCCAGCTCGGGTCGACCTCGATGCTCCAGCGCAAGTTGAAGGTCGGGTTCGCGCGCGCCGGGCGACTGATGGACCTGCTCGAGGACCAAGGCATCGTCGGCCCGTCGCAGGGGTCGAAGGCCCGCGACGTCCTCGTGACGTGGGAGGAGTGGGAGGAGCGCCGGAGCGCCTGATCTACAGGGCGCCGACTCGGCGAGCGACCTGGAAGAGCGTGTCGGCGTGCTGTTGCGGGTCGATCATGATCGTCCCGGAGGCTCCGACCTGGTGCTGCCAGTACCGGTAGATCTCTTCGGCAGTCCATCCGCGCGATCGGGCGCTCTTGAAGCTTCGCGCCATCTCCGATCCCTGCCAGATCGCGGGGGGCGCGACGAGGAACCCGCCACGTGCGCAGTCGATCGAGAGCCAGAACGCGCCCACCGATCCCCACTGTCCGTCGTCGAGTTCGCCGGAAACCAACAGGAAGCGCACCGGACCCTCCGCGAGGGCATCCGGCGCCGTCACGCGGTCGCTCATCGAGGACAGGGGCGACGCCTCGTCGCCTATCGATCGCATCCGTCGGTGGTTCATCCTCCGTGGTCCCTCCCGGCCGTGATGCTAATCACCCAGATGGGGGACGCCAGCGCCATCCGTCTCGTTCGGTCGGCGTGCGGCCTAGGGCGTCCGCCGCGAACGGGCGGCGGTCTCCTCGGCGAGGATCGCGAACATGATGTGGTCGCGCCATCGCCCGCCGATCTTCAGGTACCGACGCGCGTACCCCTCCTCGCGCCATCCCGTTGCGCGGAGCAACGCGATCGATCGCTCGTTCCCGGGTTGGACGTTGGCCTGGAGGCGGTGCAACCCGAGCTCGCCGAAGGCGTACCGGAACACGAGGGGCATCGCCGCGCGCATCGAGCCGGTGCCGGCGTACGGCACGAACGCGTAGTACCCGAGGTACGCGTTGCGGAACTGTCCGAGCGCGATCTGGGAGAGCGTGTACACGCCCGCGAGCTCGTCGTCCACGACGACGACGAGCGGCACGCGCACGGTCGACTCCGCCGCGTAGGCGGCGAACCCGTCCGTGGTGTCGGGCGGATACGCCCACGGATGGTGCAGGCGAGTGCTCCTGCGCACCGCATCGAGGAACGGCCGCTCATCCTCGCGTCGGAGACGACGCACGGCGACGGGCCGTGACGGGCGCGTCATCCTCCGAGCCGGCGCTGCGGGTCGTCGATCACCGGAGCCCATCGGCGTCCACCCGGCGAGTCTAGCGGCGGCTCCGGGCGCTACCATCACGGTCGATGGCCGGGAACACGGTTCGCGCTCACGCGATCGGGGTCGGCCCCGCGCTCCGGCGCGCACGCGGGATCGGCGGCACCACGCTCGACGAGGCCGCTCGCGACACCAAGCTCTCGGTCGAACAGCTCGAAGGGCTCGAGGGCGAAGACTTCGAGCTGCTCGGCGAAGAGGTCTACGTGCGCGCGATGCTGCGGACCTACGCGCAGTACCTGGGTCTCAAGCCCGACAAGGTCATGGCGGCCTACGCGAAGCACGTGGACGATCCGGGGCCGCCGCGGCCTCCGGCCAAGATGGGACGGGTCGAGCAAGCGCTCGCCGCCGCGAGGATCCGTGACAACCAGCGGTTCCTGCTGATCGCGGCCTCCGTCATCCTCCTGGGGGCGGTCGCGGTGGGGATCGTCGCGCGCGGCGGCGCGCCGCCGGCCGCCGAGATC
>JBKOZW010000031.1:0-3033 GCA_046726095.1 Actinomycetota bacterium | reverse complement strand
CGGCTCGAGAAGGCTCGGATCGCGCTCGAGGAGTCGCACGGGGAACGCCAGGTACATCGGTTCGCACGGCTGGAGGAGGAATACCGTCTGCTGGGTGGGTATCAGGCCGAATCACATGCGAAGGCGATCGCGGCCGGCCTCGGTCTGCCGCAGGACCGGCTCGACCTCTCGGTCCGCGCGCTGTCCGGAGGCGAACGGCGCCGTCTCGAGTTGGCGAGGATCCTGTTCGCGGGCTCGGACCTGCTCCTGTTGGACGAGCCGACGAACCACCTGGACGTGGACGCCAAGACGTGGCTGATCCGGTACCTCGCGGGCTATAAGGGCGCGCTCGTCGTGGTGAGCCACGACCTGGCGCTCCTGGACGCGTCGATCACCCGCATCCTGCACCTCGACCGCGACGGGATCGTGGAGTACCGAGGGACGTACCGGGAGTATCGCGAGGCGCGCGCGGCCGACGAGACTCGCTTGCGGACGCTCGCCGAGCGGCAGGAGCACGAGATCCGGCGGTTGAAGACCCTGGCCGACTCGATGCGGGGCCAGACGGCCAAACGTGCGCGCAAGGCGAAGACGATCGACACGCGCGTCACCAAGCTCGAAGCGAGGAAGGTCGAGGGACCGGCACCCGAGAAGCGCGTGCGGTACCGGTTCCCCGAGCCCCCGCATAGCGGTCGGACCGTCCTGGTGGTCGACGGGCTTACCAAGTCGTACGGGGGGCCTGCGATCTTCGAGGACATCGGGTTCGACCTGGGGCGGGGAGAGCGGTTGCTCGTGCTCGGCCTGAACGGGGCGGGGAAGACCAGCATGCTCCGCATCCTCACCGGCCAGACGGATGCCGACCGCGGCACGTTCGCGTTCGGTCACGGCGTCGTTCCCGGGTACTACGCCCAGGAGCACGAGGGGATCCGCGAGGGGCTCACGGTCTTGGAGCACATGAAAGAGGCGTCGGTCGCCGAGGACCTCGCGCTGCGGACGCTCCTTGGCATGTTCGGGTTGCATGGAGAGGTCGCGTTCCAGGACGCGGGGACCCTCTCCGGTGGTGAGAAGACCAAGCTCGCCCTCGCGATCCTCGTCGCCGGCCGGAAGAACCTCCTGCTGCTCGACGAACCGACGAACAACCTGGACCCACCGTCCCGGACGGCGATCGCACAGGCGCTCCAAGGATGGCCGGGCGCGATGCTGCTCGTGAGCCACGACGAGGAGTTCGTGGAAGCCCTTGCACCGGAACGGGTCCTGTTGATGCCGGACGGCGATGTCGACTACTGGAGCGAGGATTACCTCGATATCGTTGCCCTCGCGTAGCGGTCGAACGACCGTCCGGACGACCCGGCCACGATGACCTGGTTACACTCCGCCCCGTTCGACGACCGGAGGCGAGGAGGAGCGGTGGGCGGCAACGGGTCGGCAGCGGATCTGGTCTTGGTGAACGGCGCCGTGTACACGGTCGACGCCGCTCGATCATGGGCGCAGGCGGTCGCGGTCCGTGAGGGGCGGATCGCGGCCGTCGGGACCGACGCCGCGATCCGCCCCTCCATCGACCCGCGCACGGAAGTGATCGACCTCGCGGGACGGATGCTGCTGCCGGGCTTCCAGGACGCGCATGTCCATCCCGTCTACGCCGGGGTCGACATGCTCCAGTGCGACCTGCACGACCTGGTCACCAGGGACGACTACCTCCGTGCGATCGGGGACTACGCGGCCGCGAACCCGGACGCGCCCTGGATCCTGGGCGGCGGTTGGTCCATGGAGGTCTTCCCGCGAGGCTGTCCACCCAAGGAGGACCTGGACGCCGTCGTGCCCGACCGCCCCGTGTTCCTGCCCAACCGCGACGGCCACAGCGCGTGGGTCAGCTCCGCGGCCCTTCGGCTCGCGGGGATCACCAAGGACACCCCGGATCCCGCGGACGGCCGGATCGAGCGGACCGACGGCGGCGAGCCGTTCGGGACCCTCCACGAGGGCGCCCAACGGTTCATGACCGACCTGATCCCACCTTCGACCCCCGATGAGCTCTACCGCGGGTTGCTCAAGGGGCAGGAGTTCCTCCACGCGCTCGGCATCACGGGGTGGCAGGACGCGATCGTCCAGGCGGAGGGCGGCACCGGGGGCGACACGCTCTCGACCTACCTCACCGCCGCGGAGAAGGGGGAGCTGACGGCGCGCGTCGTCGGGGCGCTCTGGTGGGATCGACTCCGCGGTCTCGAGCAGATCGACGAGCTGGTCGCGCTCCGCGACCGGGGAGCTGCTGGCCGCTTCGCAGCCACGTCGGTGAAGATCATGCAGGACGGCGTCTGCGAGAACTTCACAGGCGCCGTCCTGGATCCCTACCTCGACGCGGACGGACAGCCCACCGGCAACCGGGGGATCTCCTTCGTAGAACCGAAGATCCTGAACGACGCGGTCATCCGGTTGGACGCGCTGGGGTTCCAGGTGCATTTCCACGCGCTTGCCGAGCGCGCGGTTCGCGAGGCGCTCGACGCGATCGAAGCGGCGCGGCGCGCCAACGGCATGTCGGACAGCCGGCCACATCTGGCGCACATCCAGATCGTGCATCCAGATGACCTGCCGCGGTTCCGACAGCTCGGCGCGGTCCCGAACGCGCAACCGCTCTGGGCGGCGCACGAGCGCCAGATGGACGACCTCACGATCCCATTCCTCGGGGAACCGCGGTGGACCTGGCAGTACCCCTTCGCGAGCCTCGTCCGCCAGGGCGCGACGCTGGCGATGGGGAGCGACTGGTCGGTCTCCTCGCCGAACCCCCTCGAAGAGATCCACGTCGCCGTGAACCGGGTGATGCCGCCGAGCTATCCGTACACGGCGGATCGGACCGACGTCTTCCTCCCGGACGAGCGGCTGGACCTGGCGACGGCGATCGCCGGGTTCACGATGGGCTCCGCCTACGTGAACCACTTGGAGCGCGAGACCGGCTCGATCGAGGTCGGCAAGCGCGCGGACATGGCCGTCCTGGATCGGAACCTGTTCGCCCACCCGGCCGACGAGATCGCCGACGCGCGGTGCGTGATGACGTTCGTCGAAGGG
>JBKOZW010000030.1:0-7122 GCA_046726095.1 Actinomycetota bacterium | reverse complement strand
CTGGGGCATGGACGTGTTCGGGGCCCTTGGTACCCCCCCGGGGGGGGGCGGCGTCGGCCCCACTCGGGGGGGGGGGGCCGCCGCGGCCCGCACCTTCGGCGGCCGAGCCGTCGTGAAGGTCCAGGTCCAGGTCGGCGGTCGCGGCAAGGGCGGCGGCGTGGTGCTCGTGGACTCGCCGGAGCGTGCCGCCGAGGAGGGCGCCCGGATGATGCGCGACGGGTTCAAGGACCACGTCGTCGACCGGGTGCTCGTCGAGGAGCTGCTGCCGATCGCGAACGAGTTCTACACCTCGATCCTGCTCGACCGGAGCTCCGGCGCGTACCTCGCGTTGATGACGGCCGAGGGAGGCGTCGACATCGAGACGCTCGCGCACGAGCGGCCGGACGCGATCCGGCGTGTCGAGGTCGATCCGCTGCTCGGGCCCCGCGCGTACCACGTGCGGGATCTGGTGGGAACGCTCCCGCCCGCCGCGCGCGACGGAGCGGCCGACGTCCTCCGCAAGCTCTTCGACCTGCTGGCGGACCGCGACGCGACGCTCGTCGAGGTGAACCCGCTCGTCCTGCTGGACGACGGTCGCGTGGTCGCGCTCG
The DNA here is from genome assembly GCA_046726095.1 of Actinomycetota bacterium. GTDB lineage: Bacteria > Actinomycetota > UBA4738 > UBA4738 > HRBIN12 > AC-51. The sequence continues at coordinate 6,532 of JBKOZW010000030.1, read as the reverse complement.
ACTCCAAGGTGACGATCGACGACAACGCGCTCGTCCGCCAGCCGGACCTTGCGGCGCTCGTGCGGGAGTTCCCGATCGACCCGGTCGAGCAGCGGGCGAAGGAGGCTGGCCTGCAGTACGTGAAGCTCGATGGCGACGTCGGCATCATCGGCAACGGCGCCGGGCTCGTGATGTCCACGCTCGACGTCGTCGCGCAGGCGGGCGCGCGAGCGGCCAACTTCCTGGACATCGGCGGGGGAGCGAGCGCCGACACGATGGCAACGTCGCTCGAGGTGATCCTGTCGGACCCCGCGGTTCGATGTGTCTTCGTGAACATCTTCGGCGGCATCACGCGCTGCGACGTGGTCGCGAACGGCGTCCTCGAGGCGCTCACCCGTGTGGACGCGACGGTCCCGATCGTGCTTCGCCTGGACGGGACGAACGCCGAGGAAGGGCGGCGCATCATCGCCGAGGCGAAGCACCCTCGGATCGTGTCGGTCCCGACGATGGATGGGGCCGCCGCCGAGGCGGCGCGTCTCGCGCGGGAGGCGGCGTGAGCGTCCTCGTCGGTCCGGACACGAGGCTGCTCGTCCAGGGCATCACCGGGAAGGAAGGAACGTTCCACACCCTTCGGAACCGCGCCTACGGAACGAACGTGGTTGCCGGGGTGACGCCGGGCAAGGGCGGACAGGACGTCGAGGGGATCCCGGTGTTCGACACGGTCGCCGAGGCCGTCGCCGCGACCGGCGCGAACACCTCGACGATCTTCGTCGGGCCACGCTTCGCCGCCGAGGCGATCCTGGAGGCGGCCGACGGCGGCCTGGACGTCGTCGCGTGCATCACCGAGGGCATCCCGACCAGCGACATGGCGCAGGTGCACGCGTACCTGCGAGGCACGTCCAGCACGCTCGTCGGGCCCAACTGCCCCGGTGTGATCACCCCCGGCGTCGCGAACGTGGGGATCATCCCGGGCGAGGTCTGCATGCCCGGCCGCGTGGGCTTCGTCAGCCGCTCCGGGACGCTCGTCTACCAGATCGTCTACGAGCTGACGTCGAAGGGGATCGGCCAGTCGACGTGCATCGGGATGGGCGGCGACCCGGTCCACGGCGTCGGCTTCGTCGAGTCCCTCGCGCTCTTCGAAGCCGATCCGGACACGGACCTGATGATCATGACGGGCGAGATCGGCGGCGACGACGAGGAGCGCGCGGCCGCGTACATCTCCGAGCATGTCACGAAGCCGGTCGTCGCATACATCGCCGGCTTCGAGGCGCCGCCGGGCAAGCGGATGGGCCACGCGGGCGCGATCGTCACCGGCTCCAGCGGGACGGCCGCCGCCAAGGCGGAGGCGCTGGAGGCAGCGGGCGTGCAGGTCGCGCGGACGCCCTCCCAGGTCGCGACGCTCGTCGCCGAGCGGCTCGGCGGATGAGCGCCGGGGACCCGTCGCTGGGCGAGGTCCGACGGGGCGCGAGAGCGGACCCGCTCCTCCTGTCCGGGCTCCTGCGAGGCGCGCTGCTCGTGTTCCTGCCGGTGTTCGTCGCGGGGCAGGCGATCGCCTGGCTGACGTACGCGGTGAGCGGGTGGTACCGGCCGTGGTCGTGGTTCAAGATCGGGATCGCGGAGACGCTCGCGAGCGTTCGCGTCGGGTTCGTCGCGACGTCGCTCGTCCCCGCGGAGACTCCCGTCTCCACGGCCGACGTCTTCGCTCTGTGTGTCGGCGCCCTCGCCATCGCGGTCGTCGTGCTCTCCTTCCGAGCCGGGCGCGAGCAGGCGCGGGATCGGGAGCGGCGACCGGTCGCGGCAGCGCTCGCGGGCTCGCTCCCCGGTCTGGGGTTCGCGCTTCCGATGGCGCTCGTCGCGCTCCCGGTGACGCTCGGATTCCCGCAGTTCCAGATCGATCACCTCGAGCCGGTGATCTGGCAGTCGTTCGTCCTCCCGCTCGTCGTCGGCGGGGTGTGCGGCGCGATCGGCGGTCTCGCCGCCGCGCGCGGCGTGGTCGAGGAACGCGGGCGCTGGGGCCCGCGGATGATCGCCGCCGCTCGGTGCGGCTTGACGGCCTTCGGATGGGGGCTGGCGCTCGCTTTCGCAGGCTTCCTCGCGCTCGCCGCCCTGGAGCCGGGAGCGACCGCGGCGTACGCGCGGTTCGTGGATCGCTCCGGTGGAAGCGGCGCGGCCCTGGTCGTCCAGCACGCGCTCCTGCTGCCGAACCAGTCCTCGATGATCCTCGACACGGCGATGGGGGTCCCGACGACGATCCGCGTCGGCGACATGACCGTCGTCGAAGTGACGATGACCGGCGTGCGGGCGATCGGCGCCCCCGGCGCCGCCGTCGCCGGGCTCGTCCACGCCGGGTCGCAGGAAGCGGACTTCCCCGCGTGGTACCGGGCGTTCGTGCTCGCCCCGGCCGCGGCGACGGTGATCGGCGGACGCACGGCGCGCTCGCCGGTGTCGTCTACGCGGCGCTCGTCACGATCGCCGCGTGGTTCGCGGCGATCGTGCTCCCGATCTTCGCCGCGACGGTCGGCGGATCCGTCCGCGTGGGCACCGACCTGTCGGCGACGGCGATCGCCGCCCTGATCTGGGGGATCCTTGGGGCGACGGCGGGAGCGCTGCTTCCCGCGCCGGCGCGTACCCGCGGCTGAGCCGCGGCTATGCGCCGACCTCGCTGAAGTTGCTCTCGATCTGCGTGTACCGCCGCCAGGCCTGACCCCAGCCGTCGTCGCTCCGTGGGAACCGCTCCACGGGCGTGGTGGGATCCTGCCGGTCCCAGATGCCGAAGAACGTGCGACCGTAGCCGAGCAGGTAGCGCGTGCCCGTGTGCGTGTACTGCACGACGGCGTTGTCACCCGGGTCGGGCTCGGTCTGGGGCGTCGTGGACGCGCCCGTCGGTGCGACAGCCGCGGTCCCGCCCATCGTGTCGGGGACGGCGACGTGGTTCGGTTCCTGCGCCACGAAGCGCAGCCACGCCTGACGCCACCCGTCGTCGGTGCGCGGGAACCGTTCGGTCGGGACGTTCGGGCTCTGGCGATCCCAGATGCCGAAGAAGTCCTCCCCGTAGCCGAGGACGTAGCGGTACCCCGAGTGCGTGTACTTCTGTGCGACGCCGGGCGACGTCGTGGTCGCGGCCATGGCCGGCTCGGGCGTTGGCGCGTCGTCTCCTCCCCACGGGGTCGGCTGCGTGTCGGCCGGCGTCTGCGCGCCGGCCGACGTCTCACCCGACCCGTCCGAAGTCGAGCTCGTGCCGGTGACGGGTTCCGAGGAAGGAGATATCCCGGTTGCCGGGCGGGTCTGGGCCATGGCCTGCTCGCGGGGAACGGTCAGGTCGCTGAAGCAGTAGCGGCACTTGATCGCTTCGTCCTGGATCTCTTCCGCACAGTACGGGCACTTCTTCACGGGTCCTCCCGCTCTCGGCGGCGGCTCTCGGCGGCAGCTCTCGGCGACCGCTCTCGGCGGTCGGTCGACGGCTCAGCTTACCGTTCCCGGCTCGGCGACCTCGGGGCGGCGGGTAGCATGGCCGCGTCCATGAGCGATCGGGTCGCGGTGTTGGTCTCGGGGTCGGGCACCAACCTGCAGGCGTTGATCGACGACCCCGCCGTCCGGCCTTACCTGGAGCTCGTGCTCGCCGATCGATCCGGGATCCGGTCGCTCGATCGGGCTCGGGCGGCCGGGATCGCGACCGCCGTGGTCGACCCGGCCGACCACGCCGAGCGCGACGACTTCGACCAGGCGGTCCTCGACGTCCTCCAGGAGCGGGGGATCGACGTGCTGGTGAGCGCCGGGTACATGCGCGTGCTGGGCAAGCGCGTCCTCGACGTCTACGAGGGCCACTGGCTGAACGTTCACCCCGCGTTGCTGCCGTCGTTCCCCGGGATGCACGCCGTCCGCGACGCCCTCGCGTACGGCGTCCGCGTGACCGGCGTGACCGTGCACCTGGTTGACGAGGGGACCGACACCGGTCCGATCGTCCTGCAGGAGTCGATCCGCGTCGAGCCCGACGACGATTGGGACTCGCTGGAGGCCCGGGTCCACGAGGTCGAGCACCGGCTGCTGCCTCGGGCGGTCCGCGCACTCCTCGAGGGCCGGATCGTCGCCGAGAGCCGGAACGTCCGCCTGCGGGGGGACGGCGCATGAGCACGGTCCGGCCGATCCGTCGCGCGCTGCTGGCGGTGTACGACAAGACGGGAGTGGTCGAGCTCGCGCAGGGTCTGCGCGAACTCGACGTCGAGCTCGTGTCGAGCGGCGGCACCGCCGCCGCTCTCCGCGCGGGAGGACTCGAGGTGACGGAGGTCGCCGACGTCACGGGGTCGCCCGAGATGCTCGACGGTCGCGTCAAGACGCTCCATCCCAGGATCCACGCGGGCCTCTTGGCGGATCGACGCAAGCCGGATCACGTGTCGCAGCTCCACGAGCACGGGATCGAGCCGTTCGATCTGGTGGTCGTGAACCTGTATCCGTTCCGTGAGACCGTCGCGAGCGGCGCGGAGTTCGACGACGTGATCGAGAAGATCGACATCGGCGGGCCGGCGATGGTGCGGGCGAGCGCGAAGAACTTCGAGTCGGTCGCCGTGGTCGTCGACCCCGGTCGCTACGGGATGGTCCTCGACGAGATCGGCCTTGAAGGAGGTCTCACCCGGGCGACACGGTTCGCGCTGGCGGTCGAAGCCTTCGCCCACACGGCCGCCTACGACGCCGCGGTCGCCTCATGGTTCGCGTCGCCCCCGTCGGACCCGCGTGCATACCACCAACCGATGCCCGACTACGTGGGTCGCGCGTACGCCAAGATCTCCGACCTGCGGTATGGCGAGAACCCACATCAACGGGGCGCCCTGTACCGGGAGGTCGGCGCCCCGGGTCCGCTCGGTGGCGCCGAGGTGCTCCAGGGCAAGGAGATGTCGTTCAACAACTGGCTCGACGCGTGGGCGGCCTACGACCTCGCGATCGCGCTCCCCGAAGGCTCGTCCGTCATCGTGAAGCACAACAACCCGTGCGGCGCCGCGGCCCGGCCGACCCCGGCGGCGTCCTACACCGCCGCCTTCGAGTGCGACACCGTGAGCGCGTTCGGCGGTGTCGTCGCCTTCCACGGCACCTGCGACGGCGCGGCGGCGGAGGCGATGCGCGACGTGTTCACCGAGGTCGTCGTCGCCCCCGGGTTCGACGACGATGCGATGACGACGTTCGCCGCCCGATCCAACCTCCGCATCGTTCGCTCGCCGCTGGACCAGCCGATCGGCTTCGACATCCGGACGCTCCCCGGCGGGGCGCTCGTGCAGGACCCCGACGTCGTTCGAGGGTCGAATGAGGACTTCGAGGTCGCGTCGTCCCGCGAGCCGAGCGAAGACGAATGGGAGGATCTCGCGTTCGCGTGGACGATCGCGTGGCGCGCGAAGTCGAACACGATCGTGTTCGCGCGCGACCGCGCGACGGTGGGGATCGGCGCCGGCCAGATGTCGCGCGTCGATTCCTCGTGGATCGCGGCCCGGAAGGCCGGGGATCGCGCGAAGGGTGCGGTCCTGGCGAGCGATGCGTTCTTCCCGTTCCCGGACGCCCTGGAGGTCGCGGCCGACGCGGGATGCACGGCCGTGATCCATCCGGGCGGCTCGAAGGGCGACGAAGAGGTGCTCCGCGCGGCGGAGGCCCACGGTATGGCGGTGGTCCTCACCGGGACGCGCCACTTCCGGCACTGACAGGAGAGACCGAGGCCCGGATGGGCGATCGAGCAGGCGAGCGCGGGTCGCGCGTGACCTCGCTGGAGCTGTTCTTCGACCTCGTCCTCGTCTCCGCGTTCACGCAGGTCACGACGTTCCTGTCGCACGACCCCACCTGGACGGGACTCGTCCGCGCCCTGCTGGTGCTCGGCGCGTTGTGGTGGGCCTGGGCCGCGTACGCCTGGCTCACGAACACGCTCGACCCGGAGGAGGGGGCCGTCCGTCTCGCGATGTTCGCGGCGATCGGAGCGATGCTGATCGTGTCGCTCGCGGTCCCCGACGCCTTCGAGGCGACGGGCGTGATCTTCGGCGTCGCCTACCTCGTCGTTCGCGTCCTCCACCTGGTCCTGTATTCGATCGCCGGCCGCGGCGACCGCGACCTGTTCCGAGCGATCCTGAGGATCGCGCCCGTCGCCACGACCGCGCCGGTCCTGCTGCTCGTGGCCGGCTTCCTCGACGGGCCGCCGCAGATCGCGCTCTGGATCGCCGCCCTGGCGATCGACTACCTCGGGGTGGTCCTGGGTCGGATGCGGGGATGGCGGGTCTCCCCGGAGCATTTCGTGGAGCGCTTCGGGTTGATCATCATCATCGCGTTGGGGGAGTCGATCGTCGCGATCGGGGTCGGGGCATCTGGTCTCCCGCTCGACGCGGGTGTCATCACGGCCGCCCTCCTCGGGGTCACGGTCGCCGCTTGTCTGTGGTGGTCGTACTTCGACTGGGTCGTTTACGTCGCGGAGGCCACGCTCGCCGAGGCGACGGGGACGCAGCGCGCGCGCTTCGCGAGGGACGCGTACTCGTACCTGCACCTCCCGATGGTCGCCGGCATCGTGCTGTTCGCCTTCGGCCTGAAA
>JBKOZW010000029.1:0-5695 GCA_046726095.1 Actinomycetota bacterium | reverse complement strand
TCGAACTCCGAGGCGACCGCGCCGGTCGAGACGTCCGCCGGGACAGGTGTTCGGAGCTCGACGGCGTCGGGCCCGGCGACCGCGGTGACCTTCCCGCGTCCCTCCCGCAGCCAGGGGATCGCGAGGCCGTAGTCGAAGCGCAGGAGCATCTCCGAGCGCATCGAGACGACCCCGCGGAGGCCGCGGACCAGGCGCACCACGCGCGCCTGCGCGCGGCGCGGCGTCATGAAGTCCGTCACGAGCACAGCCCCGGTCTCGGTCTCGTGCTCGGTCTCGAGCACGAGGGTGTCGTGGTGGTACCGCCGTCGCGTCCGGAACGGCCCCGACGGAGCCAAGAGCCATCGACCCCGCGTTTCGTCGGACACCAGCGCCGCGAAGCATGCGCCCGAGTCGAAGCGGGGGAGGCAGAGCCAGTCGATCGACCCGTTCCGGCCCACGAGAGCCGCCGTGTGGGTATCGCCGATCAGCGCGTAGTCCTCGAGCCGGAGCGCCACGGGTGCAACGGTAGCGGGTGATGCTACGGTTCGCCGCGATGTCGCTGGACCCTAGGTTGGAGCCCGCGCTCCACGCCGTGTGGCCCGGCCGGGCGACGACCGTCACCCCGATCGAAGCGGGGATCACGAACCGCAACTTCCGGGTCGACGTCGACGGGGACGCGTACGTGGTGCGGCTCGCCGGGGCCGACACCGAACTCCTCGGGATCGACCGGGAGCACGAGGTCGAGGCTGGTCGCGTCGCCGCGGGCGCGGGTGTCGGACCCGACGTCGTGGCGTTCATGCCGGAGCTCGGATGCGTCGTGACCCGCTTCGTGCAGGGATCGCCCGTCCCCGTGGAGCGACTGCGCGAGCCGGCCATCATGCGATCGGTGGTCACGTCGATCAGAGCGATCCATGCCTGTCCTCCGATCCGAGCGACCTTCCCCGTGTTCCGGATCGTCGAACGCTTCCGCGACGCGGCGGCAGCACGTGCGGTCCGCATCCCCGAGGCCTATGACGACGCGCACAGGGTCGCGAACCGGATCGAGGCCGCGTTCTCGGTTGCGCCGGCCCCGCTGACCACTTGCCACAACGACCTGCTGAACGCCAACTTCTTGCTGGACGGCGACCACACCTGGATCGTCGACTACGAGTACGCCGGCATGGGCGATCCGTTCTTCGACCTTGGGAACCTGTCGGTCAACAACGGGCTCGACGACGGCGCGCAGGCGCTGCTGCTTGAGGGATACTTCGGCGCCGTGCGGGACGTGCACCGTGCCCGTCTCGGGCTGATGCGGATCGTGTCGGACTTCCGCGAGGCGATGTGGGGCGTCCTGCAGCAAGCGATCTCGACGCTCGATTTCGATTACGTCGACTACGCCGACCGGCACTTCGGGCGGCTGCTGACCAACGCGGACGACGGCCGGGTGGCGGGATGGCTCGACGCCGCGAGGGAGCCGCTGCCCGCTAGGGGGTAGGAGGGGGCGCCGGGATGTCCTTGCCCGCGAAGACGCATCCGTTCCAGTACGCCTCCAACCGGCGCGTGCCCTTGCGCCACCCCTTGACGTCGAAGTGCAGCTCATCGGGAGGCTCGAGCCGGCCCCAGTCGTAGTGGACCGTCAGACCGTCTGACTCCAGTTGCCGGAAACGATGTGCTCGACGCGAGCTCCGGGTGAAGCTCGAGCGCCGGCTGGATCGAGGCGCCTCGCAGTGCGCTTCGAGCCACACGAAGGATCCGACGAGGCCACGGCGCGGATCGAGCCAGACCCAGACCTGGCCTCCGCGTTCATGGATGAACGCGGAGGCTCGCTCCGACGTCACGACCTTCATGGTTGGCATCGAACCACATCGGTGGGAGGGGCGCGACCGCGCCCCTCCCATCGACCGGTCGACTATCCGCCGACCCCGACCATCGAGACGTCCTCGCCCGGCGGGACCACCGGTTGCCACGGCTTCTTGCGTTGCGCGAGCCAGTAGTAGAGCGCTCCCGCGACGAAGATCGCGATGAAGACCGTCCAGATCACGGGGATCTTATTGAGGAAGTCGATCTTGAAGTCGAGCAGCTGCTGACCCTGTGCGTAATAGTCCGACTGCACGGGCTTCGGGTTCGAGAAGATCCGGAGGTAGTTCGACGTCGAGGCCGTGCCCGGATCGAACGCGTTGGCGGCCGAGGACGGCGTGAGGAAGTTGATCATCATCGCGAGTCCCCACAGGATCGCGACGACGTTCACGACCATCCCCCAACCCCCGAGCTTGAAGGGCACCTCGGTCCTCGGCCAGCCCTTCATCCGTGCACGCATGAACGCCAGGTTCCCCAGGAGGTAGCTGAGGTAGATCGACGCCGTCGCGCCGACGGCGATGACCGCCGCGCCCACGAACTGGATGAACGGGACCGCGGCGAGGAGACCCACGATGATGCACGTCGCGACCGGCGTGTGCAGCCGCGGGTTGACCTTCGCCATCGTCTTCGAGAACGGGAGCTGATCGTCGCGAGCCATCCCGAACGCGAGGCGGATCGTCGCCGTCAGGATCGCCATGCAGCACACGAAGATCGCCGCCGCCACGACCAGCAGGTACAGCGTGCTCCCCGCCCCGGTCATCACGTCTTCGATGATCGTGCCGGGGGATGTCGCGAGGCCGGCCGACTCAGCCGGGATGTCCGGCGCCGCCACCAGCACGCCCCACAGGAAGATCGCACCGATCACGAAGGCTCCGAGCACCGCGGCCAGTACGGCTTTGGGCGCCTCGACGCGGGGGTTCCGTGTCTCCTCCGCGAGGGTCGAGGCCGTGTCGAACCCATAGATCACGTAGAGGGACATGAACATCCCGACGAGGAAGAACGGCAGCGTCGTCGAGGCCGGGAACTGCGCGTAGTTCCCGGCGAGGTCGGAGTTGAAGATCACCCCCGCTCCGTTCTGGTTGTGGACGGCCGCCAGGAAGACGGCGAAGACCACCATGCCGAGGATCTCGAAGATGACGCCCGTGTTGTTCACGATCGCGACGAGCCTGACGCCGTAGATGTTCAAGATCGTGATCAACGCCAACGTGATCAGGGCCACCACCTTCTGGTCCGCGCTCCCCAAGGCGTCATTCAGATGCCAGCCGAACATGTAGTTGAGCGCGGGGATCAACGCGATCGGCAGCGTTGCGCACACCGACGACACCGTGAGGATCCCGGCGAAGATGTAGAACCAGCCCGTGATCCATGCGTATCCGCGCCCCGCCAGGTACTTCGTCCATTGGAAGACGGAGCCGGCGAGCGGGAAGTGGCTCGTGACCTCGGCGAAGTTCAACGCGACGATGAACTGGAACAGCGCGACGACCGGCCACGTCCACCACAGCCGCGCGCCGAGCGCCGACATCCCGAGGAAGAACAGCGTGAAGATGCCGGTGGACGGCGAGATGTAGCTGAAAGCCACCGCGAACGAGCTGAACGTTCCGAGTCCGCGGTTGAGCTCCTGCTGGTACCCGAACTTCTGAAGATCGGCCGCGTCCCTCGCGACCTGCTCTTCGTGCGTCGACATCCGCTCCCCCTTTCCCAACTCCGACTCACGGAGGTACAGGGGAAGCGGTTATCCGCCGCGAGCGGGGACGCAGGGATCGCCGCCGGCAGCGCGGGAAGGCCGCCGGTTCATCCGGCGAGCGTCCGGCGAGCCTGCACCCACGCGTCTCCCTCCAAGGCAACGGCAACCCCGCGGGCGAGGGCTCGGGTGAGTGTGCTTCTGTTCGGGGTCGAGCGCAAGCCGACGAAGTGGCTCCTTCCGGGGATACCACCGATCCGGAGGAGGTACTAGGTTCGGAGCCGACCACCGATCAAGGGAGGGGAGCATGCGGAGCTCACGCATGATCGGGGCAGGTGTCATCGCGGCTGCCGCCCTCGGGCTGGCGGCGGCGTCGGTCGGGGCACGTCCGGACATCGCGTCGCCGGTGCAGATCCACGTGATCGAGCACGCGATCTCGGACACGGTGACCGACACGGGCGCAGCGGGAGACAGTTCGGGCGACCTGCTCACGTTCCACAACCCGATCTTCGATGCTTCGGATTCCACCAGGGTCGGCCGCGACCATGGCGATTGCATCCGGATCGTTCCCGGTCGTTCGTGGGAGTGCCGATGGGTCACGCGGCTCGCGGGCGGATCGTTGACCGTTGAGGGGGCGTTCTTCGACACGCACAACAGCGTCCTGGCGGTGACCGGAGGCACCGGTGTCTACCGGAACGCGCGAGGGACGATGACGCTGAAGTCCCGCGCCGGGGGAACGGAGTTCGACCTCATCTTCAACCTGATCCCGTAGTCCTGGGCAGATCGGGCGGACGCTCCGGCGTCTCCCCGATGTCAGGCGTCGATCGCCGCCAGGAACTCGTCCAGGTCCGGCGAGACGTGGAACGCGGTCTCGACCACGCCCTCGAGCGCCTCGACCGTCTTGTAGCCGTTGCCGGTGATGAAGGCGACGGTTTCCTCGTGGGGCCCGATCACGCCCTGGTCCACCAGGCGCTTCAGGTTCGCGATCGTGACGCCGCCTGCCGTCTCCGTGAAGACGCCTTCGGTCGATGCGAGGAGCTCGACCCCCTCGAGGATCTCCGCCTCGGTGCACCACTCGATCGAGCCGCCCGTCTGCCGGCTCACCTGGAGCGCGAACATGCCGTCCGCCGGGTTCCCGATCGCGAGCGATCGCGCGATCGTGTCCGGCCTGACGGGCTGGACGGTCTCGGCACCGTCTTGGAACGCCTGGGCGACGGGCCGGCAGCCCTCGGGCTGGGCGCCGGAGACGCGGTAGGGCCTCTCCTCGACGGCGCCGATCGCGATCAGCTCGGAGAACGCCCGGTGGACCTTGGTCAGGAGCGCCCCCGATGCGATCGGGACCACGACGTGGTCGGGAAGCCGCCACCCGAGCTGCTCGGCGACCTCGAACCCGAGGGATTTGGAGCCCTCCGCGTAGTACGGGCGCATGTTCACGTTGATGAACGCCCACGGGAGCTCGTCCGCGACCTCGCTGCAGAGTCTGTTCACGTCGTCGTAGTTGCCCTTGACCGCGACCACCTTGGCCCCGTAAGCCGCGGTCGCCAGGATCTTCGCGCGCTCCAGGTCGTCGGGGATGAAGACGTAGCACGGCATCCCGATCTTGGCGGCGTGCGCTGCCGTCGCGTTCGCGAGGTTCCCGGTCGACGCGCAGCTGATCGCCTCGAAACCGAACGCGCGGGCCATCGTGGTCGCGACCGACACGACCCGGTCCTTGAACGAGTTCGAAGGGTTGACCGAGTCGTCCTTGATCCAGAGCATCTCGAGCCCGAGCGCGTCGGCCAGCCGGTCGGCCCGGCGGAGCGGGGTGAACCCCGCGCCCATGTCGACCCGCTCGATCGAGGGCCCGCCCGGTAGGAGCGCCTCGTACCGCCAAAGGCTCGCGGGACCTTGCTCGACGTGCTTGCGGAACACGTCGCCGTCGAGCGACTGGAGGTCGTAGGCGGGCTCGAGCGGCCCGAAGCACTCCTCGCAGATCGTGAGCGGCTCGACGGGGTACTGCTGCCCACAGATCCGGCACTGGAGGGCGGCCGGCGATCCGATCGCCGGCCGCATCACCACGTCACCGCCCCGTGGTCGGCGCTCCCCACCGCCCGCGCATACTTGGCGAGCGCGCCCTGGGAGTACCGCGGCGCCGGTTGCTCCCAAGTGGCGCGGCGCCGCTCAAGCTCCGAGTCGTCGACGGACACGTCGATCCGGCGG
>JBKOZW010000028.1:0-11429 GCA_046726095.1 Actinomycetota bacterium | reverse complement strand
TGAACTCGAGGTGCGCGCCAGTGCCCGGGAGGTCGAGGAACACGCCGTCGTAACCGTCGTGGTCGGTGAACCTCCCGAGCTCCGGTAGCCCCAGCCGATCGCGATAGAACGCCACGATCGCCTCGAGGTCGTCCGTATGTCTCGCCACGCGCACCTTCATCTCGTTCCCCGCCTCTACAAGGTGAGCGAGAGCCAGATCCGGTCTCGTAGCGGGATGCCGTCGACCTCGATCTCCGGATAGCCGGTCTCGGGTGTAAACGCGTCGCGCTCGACGCGCAGCATTCGAAATCCGAGCAGCTGATAGACGCGCAGCACACCCGTATCGGCAGCCGTGGTCGCGACAAGGAGCGTTGAGCAGTGCTCGTCACGGCAAGCAGCCGCGGCGCGCTCCAGAAGCATCCGACCAACGCCCGCGCCCTGCCGCGCTTCCCGCACCGCGACGCTCTTCACCTCCGCATCGGCGCTGTCGCCGGCGACGAGCTGCAGATGGCCGATGACGGTCGCCCCGTCCCGTGCCACGAGCATGCGCCCGAGATCCCGGTACGCGGTCACCGCGCCCGGGGAGTCGTCGGCCAACGCGAACAGATCGGCCAACTCATCGCGGTCGCCCTCGAACCACTCGATGGTCAGCGTCTTCGTGCCCATTCGTGGACTGTTCCGTCCAATTCGCTCCCTGGGCGTTACGCGCCTGTGGGGCGGTCACCACTTCCCCGCGGGCTCGTCGCGTGGCAGCGGAGATGAGCGTACGCGGCGTCGAGCGCGGTGGCGAGCTGCGCCGGGTCACGCTTGCTCTGTGTCAGGAGCAGGCCGCCCTGGATGGCGGCCACGGTGGCGGTTGCCAGTTCGCTGGCATTGGCGCTGCGGTCGAGCCTGCCGGATCGCTGCATCGAACGCAGGCCGTCACGCAGGTGTGCCTCCCACCGCTCGAACGAGTCTGCCAGGGCGCGCCGCGCCTGTTCGTCGCTCTCTGCCAGCTGGCCGACGAGGGAGCCGATCGGGCAGCCGCCGCAGGCGCGGCGTTCGACCTGCAGCTCCACGAGAGAGTCGAACCATGAGCGGACGGCTCTCCAGTTGTCGAGTGGTCGGAGGTCGCCGAGCACGCCTTCCGCGTTGTGGCCCACCACGGAGCGGAGCAGCTCGGCGCGGTCCTCGAAGTAGTGGTAGAGCTGGCTCTTGCTCGCACCGGCGCGCTCGATCACGTCGTCGACGCTCGTCTCGGCGATGCCCCGTTCGCTGATCAGCTGCGAGGCGGCCGCGACGATCCGCTCGCGCGTCGCCCGTCCCCTCGCGGTCTTCGGGCCTGCGATCACGTGTTCGACCTTAACCACGGTCGGACTGACGAGTCCAGTCGGCTGCCCACCGTAACGCGTGTAACGGATCGGCTCGCGACCCGACTGGACCGATTCGTCCACTTATTTCCGATCGGGTGCGAGCCGCGTCATTGCCTCGCCCGCCGAAGGGAGCAGCGATGAGGTCCTTGCCAAAGCGGTGGTTGCTCGCAACCACCATCCCCACCATTCTCGCCGTGGCGGCCGTGGCCGGCAGTCAGGCGTTGGGTGGCTCCGGCGAGGAGGCGCTCGCCGGTACGCACAAGGCGTCCGCTCCGACAAAGGGCCTGGGACCGCTCAGCGGCGTCCTGCCGCGCGATCACCTGACCGAGGAGAGCGCGATCCAGGTCGATCTCAGCAAGGAGTCGGTGCGGCTGCCGCTGTACAAGGGCAAGGCCGACGGCAAGACGGTCTGGTACGTGCTGCTCGACGCGTCCGATCAGGGGATCGCGCACGATCTGGGGGTCAACTACGCGCCCAAGCTCGGCAACATCGGGATCGGCTGTGCGGACTGCGTGCAGACGGTGACACTCGATTCACCCTCGCCGGACCAGAACAGGTTCGGACAGGCGGTCGTCAACTTCCAGGGCGCGCCGGACTTCAGCCCGAGTCGCATCGCCGAGCCCGGCCCGAACGGCTTCCCGCTTGCGAAGTTCCAGGCCGGCGCGGTGGCCGGGCACGGCTACAGCCCGTTCATTCGCATCGCCAGCTCGCAGACTGTGTACAGCGCCCCGATCGTCGCCACCGGCGACGGCCCGTTCGACGTCGTCCATCACAGCAACACGGGTGACCGCGTCCTTGGCATCCACATCGCCGGGCAGTCCGCTCCCGGTCAATACGCCGAGTCGTGGGTCGACCTGCTGTTCGTCAAGGGCTTCGACGCCGGGCAGCCGATCGTCTACATCAGCACCGACGCCGGCCAGCCCCTGAGCGCCGTCCTGGAGCGCTCGACATACGTGCCGGCGCTCGACAAGGCGGCGTACAACGGCGGCGACGACTTCCTCGGCTCCGCCCGCGAGCGGCTGTTCGGCTTCATCAATGGCCTGACCGGGCCCGACAACAGGGAATCGCAGGGATTCGTCCACCTCGTCAAGGACGGCCACGCCTCCGAGGACGCCAGCGCCGACAACACCGCGCTGATCGACGCGCTGCGCAGGGGCGGCGACCTGCTCAACGTGTTCGGCGACTTCCCGACCCTCGAGGATCCACGGCACGCGCAGGCCTACAGCCCGCTCTGGGACGCCCAGCTCGGCCTGTGGACCGACAAGGCCGTCAAGCAGGGACTGAACAAGCGGCAGATCGACGAGGTGCAGGTCTTCAATCTCGCCGCCACTCGCCCCGACCTGTTCACAGGAGTCGACCCAGCGACAGGCAAGCCGGCCCCCTACGGCTCGGTCGGCGTCGACATCAACTGCGCGGTGATCGGTTTCATCGACAAGGCGCCAACGGCCAACCTCGCCGAACCGGTCGCCAACTCACAGTTCCCTCCGCGCTAGCGGACGGGCAACGGCCAAGACGGCGGATCCGGCTCTCCCGGATCCGCCGTCTGGCGGACCCATGACCCTTACGACCGACAACGACCTCTACGTTCGCGGAGCCGCCACCCTCCTGGCCTCATGGGAGGAATACGCGCGCGGCTCCGCCGACGCCGCGCTGGGGCGGCTCAACGGCGTCTCGGCCGCGGTGTTCCCGAGCGACCCTGAGCGTGCGGTCTACAACAACGCGCTGCTCGACCGCGACCTCGGCCCAACCGAGCGCGCGGCGGCCGTCGACGCGATGGAGGCGGCCTACCGCTCCGCGGGCGTCGACCGCTACGCCGCTTGGGTGCACGAGAGCGACGAGGGAATGCGCGCCGAGCTGAACCGCCGCGGGTTCACCCTCGACGAGTCCACCCGCGCGATGGGCATGTCGCTGACCGACGCCCCGCTCGAGGTTCCGGAGGTCGGGCTCGGGCCGCCGGGGTGGGCTGAGCATCTGCGGATCATCGGCGCGCCGCCCGGCCTGCTCAGCGGCGCCGACCCGAGCGCGTTTCACGTCCTCGTGGCGCAGTTCGCCGGCGCGAACGTCGCCACCGCGATGGCCTTCGACCACAACGGCGACTGCGGCGTGTTCAACATGAGCACGCTCGAGGCGGCGCGCCGGCGAGGGCTCGGCACGGCACTCACTGCACGTCACGTCCGCGATGCCGTCGAGCGTGGCTGCTCGACCGCAAGCCTGCAGTCCACCGCGATGGCGGAGCGGGTCTACGGGGCGGTTGGCTTCCGCGACCTCGGCCGGATCCTCGAGTACGTGCCGGCATCGGCTACGCAGCGCGGGCGGGTCGCGTAACGTCTCGCTCGGTGTCTGGACGGGATCTCGTTGCCCGTTGGGTGTCGCCGCTCGACGCGAGGATCTCATCTCATGAGGCTGCTCGGTGAATGTCGGGTCGGTCTGGTGGATCCACAGTGCCCGCAGCAGCTCCGAGCAAGCGTTCGCCGCGGAGGCACGCGAGCTGCTGTCCCGGCTGCCGGGCGCGGCGCTCGCGCGGGCGCTACAGCCGCCCGCACTTCGGTGATCGCCACGGTCCCGATTTCGATGGGATCGTGTCGCACCGGCGTCTGCCACCGCTGCGAGTCCGGACTCATCGACGGCGCGGTCGCCTACGAGCCCGAGCCCCTCGACGACCCCGCCCCGCCAGGCACTGCTGTGCGGCGCGCGCCCGCAGGGACCCGTGACCATCGACCTCTGAGGGACCGCCTGCAGACTCACGCCGCGCGGTCGTGCTCGACCGCGCGGTCGTGCTCGGCTGCACGGAGGGTCATGCTCCGGCCGTGGAAGAAGGCGCCGAAGGAGCCGGCGAGGATGGCCGCGACGGAGATCGCGTAGGCCTGGAGCAGGACGTCGAGCACGCGCGCTGGCGTCGATATCGGATTTGACAGCTGCGAGGAGACCGTCGTCAGCTGCGTGCTCGTCCAGAACAGTGCATCGCCGACCGTGTGAATACCGGTCCCGCGCGCGCGGCGCTCGCTGAGGTAGACGACCAGGCTCGCGGCCGCGTCAAGCGCGACCGTGGTCATCAGAAGGGCGCCGAGCCGCGATCGCAGGTGCCGATGCGCCGGCGTCATCCCGCGGACGACCATCATCGCCTCCATCGCGCTCACCGCGCCGCTGACCCGACCGTGATCGAGAACGTCGCGACGTAGCGCTCACCGGGCGCCACGAGCGTCAGGCCGTCGCCGGTGACCAGCGCGTTCGTGGGCGCCGTCATGGGCTCGAAGCAGACCACGTCAGCGCTGCACGGGGCGAATACCTGCGCGACGGGATAGCCCTGCTCGAGACAGACCGTGACGCGGCGCCGGCCGGCGGCGAGCACGAACTCCGCGCCCGCGGGCACGTCGACATAGCCGTCGTCGAACGCGCGGGATCCGAGCGGGCCGCTCTGGGCGTTCAGCGCTCGAGTCGCTCCGGTCGGGATCGAGCGAGCGTCGAGCTCGAGATGGCGCATGGCCGGCAGGTCGATGCGCCAGCGCTCGCGCGCAACGTCGGGCAGGTGCAGGTAGGGGTGGAAGCCGAAGGCAACCGGGACGGGCCGGTCGCCCGTCGCGGTGAGCGTCGTGCGGACGGTGAGGCTGCGACGCCGCAGCGCCACGTCGAGGCGCAAGCAATGCGGGAACGGGAACCCGGCGAGCAACGCGGGATGCTCGACGAAGTCGACCTCCGCCGCGAGGGCCCAGCCCTCGTCAGGCTCGAACCTCCGCCAATGCGAGAAGCCGTTGAGCAGCCCGTGGATCGGCAGCCCGTGCTCGTCGCGCTGAACGAGCGGTGAGGCGGGATCGAGCCTCACCGCCGTGCCGTTCACTCCGTACCCGTCGCCTGCGAGGCGGTTGGCCCACGGATGCAGCAGCGGGATCCCCATCGTCGAGCCCCCGCGCGCGTAGCGGTGCACGCCGCCGTTGCGATGCAGCAGCTCGGCCCCGTGGTCGCGCAGCGACGCTCCGACCATCCCGGCCGAGGGGACGAAGGTGGCGTCGATGTCGTCCGAGGACGAGCGCATGCGTACCGCCTCGTAGCCCTCGATTCGGGTCGGCTCGGTGAGGGGCTTCATAGCGACCCGGTCCTCGGCTGCGCGCCGCCGTTACGTAACGCGCAGGCGGGGAGGCAAGTCAGTGGGCCCATGCTCGTCCTTCGCCATCGCCGCCTCCTCGCGATCCTCGCGACCGCCGCCGCGGCGCTCATCGCCTTCGTGCTCCTCTACTTCGAGCCCCAGAAGCTCTTCATCGACGACGAGGTGCACGAGGCGCTGCCCGTCGCCACGTCGCCGTCCAGCGCGCCTTCGCAGCCCGACGGCCAGCCGACCGTGCGGGTGACCTCGACCGGGCGGTTCCGAGGCTACGAGCACGCAACGTCCGGACGCGCCCGCGTCCTCGAGCTTCCGGGCGGCCGGCGCTATGTCCGATTCGACCGGTTCCGGACGTCCAATGGGCCGGCGTTGAAGGTCTACCTCTCGGCCGCGCCTGCGTCCGGTCCCGGCGACGCCTTCGACGATCGCTACGTGAACCTCGGGGACCTCAAGGGCAACATCGGCGAGCAGAACTACGCCATCCCGCGCGACGTCGACCTCGATCGCTACCGCAGCGTCGTGGTCTGGTGCAAGCGCTTCAGCGTCCCCTTCGGCGCCGCGGCGCTGTGATCGCGCGACGGACGCCGGTTTCCGCGCTCGTCGCTCGCGTCCGCCGTGAGCTGCGCGTCGCGCGTGCACGCGAGCGGGCCGCGCAGCGATTCACCCGGGTGAACGCGCCCGCGGGTGATGACCGGACACCCCTGCGCGTCAGAGGGTCGGCTCATGTTGGAGCAAGCGATTGATTTCACCACCGAGAGCGGCACCGACGACGAGGCGCTCGTGCGCGCCCTGCGCGCGGGCGACGAGGAGGCCTTCGTCGGCCTCGTCCGCCGCTACAACTCGCTGATGCTGCGCGTCGCCCTCGGCCACGTGCGCACGCAGGCGGTCGCCGAGGAGGTGGTCCAGGAGACCTGGTGTGCCGTGCTGGGGGGCATCGACCGCTTCGAGGGCCGGTCGACGCTGAAGACCTGGATCATGCGCATCCTCGTCAACCGCGCCAAGACGCGCGGCCAGCGCGAAGCGCGCTGCGTCCCGTTCTCGTCACTCGACGGTGACGAGGACGATGGGCCGGCCGTCGATCCCGACCGCTTCCTTCCGGCCGACCACCCGCGGTACCCCGGCCATTGGGCCGCGGCGCCCGCGGAATGGAGCCGGATGCCCGACGAGCACATGATGGCCGGCGAGGTGCGCGAATGCATCCGCGCCGCCATCGAGACCCTCCCCGTCCGCCAGCAGGCGGTCATCGCGCTGCGCGACGTCGAGGGTTGGTCGCCCGAGGAGGTCTGCGAGGCGCTCGCGCTCTCGGAAGGCAACCAGCGCGTGCTGCTCCATCGCGCGCGCTCACGCGTGCGCGCCGAGCTCGAGCGTTACCTCGGCGATGAGTCGGAGGCCGCGGCATGACGCACGACGCCGAGATGAGCTGCAAGGAGCTCGTGGAGCTGGTCACCCACTACCTCGAGGACGCGCTGCCAGCGCGCGACCGGGCGCGTTTCGAGGCCCATCTGGCCGAATGCCCGTGGTGCGTCGAGTACGTCTCGCAGATCGAGCGCACGATCTCGCTGGTCGGAGCCAGCTGGCGGGACCTCGGGCGCGAGCCGGCCGTCGCCGAGCTGCTCCACGTGTTCCGCGACTGGAAGCGCGACGTGGCGTCGCGCAACGCGTGAGTGCGGGCCAAGCATTGCCATGCCGCCCCAACTCGCCACATGGTTTGCGTCGCTGCCCCTGGCACGCGAGCTCGTTCTCGCGGGCGAGACCGGCGACGTCGCCCTCCGCGATCCGCTGAGGTCGGCGTGGGCCGCGGCCGAAGCCGACGCGGTCCTCGCCTACGAGGCCTGGCGCGAGTCCCCGTCGGCCGAGGCCAACGCCGTCTATCGCGCCGCGGCCGCACGCGCAGACGCCGCCCAGGACGCCCTCGCGGCGGCGGCGCGGCCCAGTGCGTGAGACCCGCCGCCGGCGTGCGATGGCCACGCGACCGGCCCACGAGGGCCTCCATTGGCGCATCTGGTGCGCGGAGGTCACCGGCACGGCGCTGCTCGTGCTCGGCGCGCTCTCGGCGGTCGCGTTCGTGCTCGGCGCAGACTCGCCGATGTCGTCCGTTCTCCCGTCGACCTCAGCGCGTCTGGCGCTCACGGGTGCGCTCGTGGCCACCGTCGTCGTGCTGATCGTGGTCTCGCCGCTCGGTCGCCTGTCGGGCGCCCATTTGAACCCCGCCGTCACGATCGCCTTCCGCGCCCTCGGTCGAGTCGGCGACCGCGACCTGCTGGGCTACGTGCTCGCCCAGCTCCTCGGCGGCGTCGCCGGAGCCATCCTCTTCCGCGCTGCGTGGGGCGATGTCGCCCGCTCGATCGGCGGCGCAGTGACGCACCCCGGCGTGACCGTCCTGGAGGCGCTCGCCCTCGAGGCAGGGCTGACCGCGCTTCTCATGGCCACGATTCTCGCCTTCGTCTGCGATGCGCGGCTGGCGCGCTGGACGCCGCTGGCCATCTGGCCTGTGCTGGCGTTCGTCATCTGGAGGTTCTCGCCGGAGACCGGAGCCAGCCTGAATCCTGCTCGCAGCGCTGGTCCGGCGGTGGCCTTCGCGGACCTCGACGACCTCTGGATCTACGTCGTCGGGCCGATCGCGGGCGCGCTCCTCGCCGTCCTGCCGTGGGTCGGGGGCGCCGCCCGCGGGCCCGTGACCGCCAAGCTCTTCCACGACCAGCGCTACCCGTGCTCGCTGGCGACCGAGCTGCCAGCGCCCACACCGGCGGCACCAACGCGCGCCGCGCGTAACGCAGGCATGGCGGGTGGGACTGCGGGCCATCGACCCTGAGGAGGAACCGCAGATGGCAACCGCCCCCACCCCGACCCGCTCCGAGGCCCTGCGCGGCCTGAAGGGCAAGAACGTCCTCGTCACCGGCGGCAGCTCGGGCATCGGGCAGGCGATCGCCGTGCGCTTCGCCGAGTTCGGCGCCAACGTGGCGATCAACTACCTCACGACGCCCGATGAAGGGCGCGACACCGAGGAGCAGGTCCAGGCATGCGTCCACCGCGTCCGCCAGGAGGGCGTGCGCGACGTCCTCGTCCAGGGCGACGTCTCCAACGAGGATGACGTCGTCCGCATGGTCGGCGAAGCGGCGGGCGAGCTCGGTGGCCTGGACGTGCTGATCAACAACGCCGGCATCCAGATCTCCAAGCCCTCGGACGAGCTCACCAGCCGCGAGTTCGACAAGGTCCTCGCCGTCAACCTGCGCGGCTCGTTCCTGTGTGCGCGCGAGGCGATCAGGTCATTCCTGGGCGCCGAGAAGCCTGGCGTGATCATCAACGTCTCGAGCGTCCACCAGCTCATCCCCAAGCCGGACTACCTGGGCTACTCGTGCTCGAAGGGCGGGATGATGAACCTGACCCGCACGCTGGCGCTCGAGTACGCCGAGCGCGGCATCCGCGTCAACGGCATCGGGCCGGGCGCGACGATCACCCCGATCAACTCGGCCTGGATCGACGACCCGGTCAAGAAGGAGCAGGTCGAATCGCACATCCCGATGCGGCGCGCAGGCACCGCCGACGAGATGGGCGGCGTCGCATGCTTCCTGGCCTCCGACGACGCGGCGTACATCACCGGCCAGACGATCTTCGTCGACGGTGGCCTGACCCTCTTCCCGAGCTTCCGCGAGCCATGGTCGTCGGAGTGACAGCGCCGACGGAGCTCGGCGCGCTCCGTCACATCGACGAGGCCAAGCGCGCGGCTGCGCTCGCGCTCGTGCGCGAGGGACGGCTCTACGACCTCGGCCGCGAGCTGCACGAGGGCATCCCGGTGTTCCCGGGGCGCCACTTCCGCCAGACGCTCGTGCCCAACCCTGGGCCCGCGCTGGGCGACAACTGCGTCGACTGGAGCCACGAGGTCGTCAGCGCGACGATGCAGCTCGGGACCCATCTCGACGCGCTCTGCCACCTGCGCATGGGGGCCTCCGGCTACGACGGCTTCACGCTCGCCGACTCCACGCCCTCGGGCGTGACCCGGCTGGGCATCGAGACGGTCCCGCAGATCGTCACGCGCGGGTGGCTGGTCGACGTGGCGCCGCGCGGGGTCGGCGACGTCCTCACCGTCGGCGACGTCGCAGACATCGACGCCCAGCCCGGCGACGCCGTGTTCTTCCACACCGGCTGGGGTGGGCACTGGGAGGACCCGGAGCGGTATCTCTCGGGTGAGCCTGGCCCCGGCCTCGAGCTCGGGGAATGGCTGGCTGCCAGCGGCGTCGCGCTCACGGGCTGCGACACCTGGAGCTACGGCCCGGTCCCGGCCGAGCACCCTGATCGGCCGTTCGAGGTGCCACAGCACCTCAACGTCCGCCACGGGGTGTTCATCGTCGAGAACCTCGACCTGTCGGCGCTCGCGGCCGACGGCGTGCGCACCTTCGCGCTCGTCCTCACGCACCCCAGGCTCCGCGGCGCCACCGGCGCGTGGACCTCCCCCATCGCCCTCGTCTGAGGAGGCAGAGATGGACCACTACGACGTCATCATCATCGGCACCGGCGCCGGAGGCGGCACGCTCGCCCACCGGCTCGCCCCGACCGGCAAGCGGATCCTGCTGCTCGAGCGCGGCGGCTACCTGCCGCGCGAGCCCGAGAACTGGGACTCCAAGGAGGTCTTCCTCAAGGAGCGCTATCTCAGCGGCGAGGAGTGGATCGACAAGCATGGCAGCGCCTTTCACCCTCACCAGCAGTACTTCGTCGGCGGCAACACGAAGTTCTACGGCGCGATCCTCTTCCGGCTGCGCGAGCGCGACTTCCACGAGGTCCGCCACTACGCGGGTATCTCGCCTGCGTGGCCGCTGACCTACCAGGACCTCGAGCCCTACTACGCCGAGGCCGAGCGCCTGTACCTCGTGCACGGCGAGCGCGGCGAGGACCCGACCGAGGCACCGGCCTCCGGGCCGTTCCCCTATCCGGCGGTCTCGCACGAGCCGCGCATCCAGCAGCTCCACGACGACTTCGTCAAGACCGGCCACCACCCGTTCCACCTGCCGGTCGGCGTCGACCTCGATGAGACCGATCCCGAGGGCGGGCGCTGCGTGCGCTGCAACCGCTTCGACGGCTTCCCGTGCCTGACCGACGGCAAAGCCGACGCACACGTGCGCTGCGTCCGGCCCGCCATCAAGCATTCGAACGTCACGCTGCGCACCCATGCGCGCGTGGAGCGCCTGGAGACCAACGCGAGCGGCCACTCGGTCAGCGAGGTGGTCGTGGATCGGCGCGGCACCGAGGAGCGCTACAGCGCCGACGTCGTCGTCGTCTCCTGCGGCGCGGTCAACTCGGCGGCGCTGCTGCTGCGCTCGGCCTCGGACGCGCATCCGCGCGGCCTGGCCAACTCGTCCGACGTGGTCGGGCGGCACTACATGGCCCACATCAACTCGGGCGTCATCGCGATCTCGCAGACACCCAACGAGACGAAGTTCCAGAAGACGCTGGGCGTCAACGACTACTACTTCGGCGCCGAGGACTCCGAGCTGCCGCTCGGCCACGTCCAGATGCTGGGCAAGAGCGACCGCCACATCCTGCGCGGCGGCGCGCCGTGGTTCGCCCCTGGCCTCGCGCTGGACTACATGGCCAAGCACGCGATCGACTTCTGGCTGACCACCGAGGATCTGCCCCACCCCGAGAACCGGGTGACGGTGGACCGCCAGGGGCGCATCCACCTGGCCAAGGTCGACCACAACATCGAGCCGCACCGCCGGCTGCTGCGCAAGCTCAAGGGGCTGCTGGGACCGCTGGGATGCCACGACGTGTTCATCCCGAGCTGGTCGGTCCTCGACAAGCGGATCCCCCTGGCCGGCGTCGCCCATCAGTGCGGCACCGTGCGCTTCGGCACCGATCCGACGACGTCGGCGCTCGACGTCGACTGCAAGGCCCATGACCTCGACAACCTCTACGTCGTCGACACGAGCTTCTTCCCGTCGAGCAGCGCGGTCAACCCGGCGCTGACCGCGATGGCCAACGCGATGCGCGTCGGCGACCACATCGCC
>JBKOZW010000027.1:0-4352 GCA_046726095.1 Actinomycetota bacterium | reverse complement strand
GTCCGTTTGCACGCGGACGGATCAGCGCTGGTCGAGGTCTTCGAGGACGCCTTCTGACAGGCGTCGGAGCGCGGCGAGCAAGCCGTCCACGTCGCCGGGGGTCGACAGGTAGTTCAGGACGCCGGCCCGCAGGTAGGTGTGACCGCGCAGGCTGGTGACGCTCACCCACGCCGTTCCGTCCAGCTCCAAGGCACGCTGCAGATCGTTCTGATAGGTATCGATCCGCCCGTCGGCCCACCGCTCGGACCCGGGCGGCACGTGTCGGAAGCACACGACCGACAGCTCAGGCTCGACCGCGAGTTCGAACTCGTCCGACGCGGCGACCTCGGCGGCGAGGTAGGCGGCGAGATCGTCGTTCCTCTCGATAAGCATCCCGAGACCTAGGGTGCCCATGTGCTTCCAGCTCATCCAGAGCTTCAGCGCGCGGAACCTGCGGGTGCCCTCGATCGAGTACTCGTACCAGTTGAGCGGTTCGTCCTCGGGCCGGTTGGAGGCGTAGTACTCGGGCGCGCGATGGAAGGTGGTCCGGAGGTCCTCGCGTCGTCGCACGACCAACGCACCGATGTCGTAAGCCTGGAAGAACCACTTGTGGGGGTCGATCGTGATTGAGTCGGCGTGCTCGAGTCCGGGGACGCGGGCGGCGTCGCGCGCCGAGAGGCGCGCGGCGCCGCCGTAGGCCGCATCCACGTGGAGCCACAGGCCCTCACCGTCCGCGAGTCGGGCGAGGTCGACCGTGTGGTCGACCGAGCCGGTGTTCGTCGATCCGGCGACGGCGCTGATCGCCAACGGCGTCAGGCCCGCGCGCCGGTCCTCCGCGATCGCCTCGGCGACCGGCCGGGCCTGCAGCCGGAACCGGTCGTCGGAGGCGATCACGCGCAGCGTGCCCTCGGGAAACCCGAGGACGTCCAGGCCGCGCTCGACCGAGAAGTGCGTCTGATCGCTCGCGTAGACCCGAACGCCATCGAGCTCCGCCCCGCGAGGCGGACGATCGAGGCCTCGGAGCGCGCGCAGGTGCGTGTCGCGCGCGACGGCGAGCGCCATCAGGTTCGCCATCACACCTCCGGACGTCAGCGTGCCCCACGACCCTTCGTCGAAACCGACCACGGCGCGGAGCCAGCTCACGACCTCTTCCTCGACGAAGGCCCCCACGGGACCCGCGTGCCAGACGTCGACGCCTTGGTGCAACCATTGGGCGAGCACCTCGCCGCCGATCGACATCACGAGGGGTGGTGGTGTGAAGTAGCTGAAGGCGCCCGGGTGTTGCGCGTTGAACGTCATCGGCGCCACGCGCTCGCGGAACTCGTCCAGAACCGCCCCGGCGGGGCGACCGACCTCGGGCGGGACGCTCGGGACCTTCGACGGGCCGAAGAACCGGCGACGCGAGTCCGGGTAGCTCTGAGGGTGGATCGGCCGCCCCATCGCCTGCCCGTACAGCCAGTCGAGGGCTTCGGACCAGATCGCGGAGCCGAACCCCTCGAGAGCCGACCGCGACACGTCGGCCTCGCGAAGGTCCAGGAGCTCAGGATCCGGGAGGCCGTCACGGGTCACGGCGGCGATGCTACCGGGGTGTGACCGGGATCACGGTCCGGGCCGAGATCTGCCCGTAGCGTCGACACATGTACGGACGGGTGATCGGCGTGACCGTGCTGGGTGTTGGCGGACACCTGGTCACCGTCGAGGCGTTCGTCGGACGGGGTCTGCCGTCGCTCACCGTCACCGGGCTGCCGGGAGCAGCCGTGCAGGACGCGCGCGACCGGATCCGGCCGGCCGTGGAGCACGCGGAGCTTGAGTGGCCGCTCCACCGCGTCGTGGTCAACCTCGCCCCGGGGAACCTCCGGAAGGAGGGCGCGGGGCTCGATCTTCCGATCGCGGTCAGCGTCCTCGTCGCCACACGGCAGGTCCGGCCACGATCCGTCGCGGGACTCGTGTTCTTCGGTGAGGTCTCGCTGCGCGGGGAGGTCCTTCCCACGCCAGGCGTGATCTCGGTGGCCATCGCCGCCGCGCGTCGAGGCCTCTCCGGCGTGATCGTCCCGGCCGCCAACGCCATCGAGGCAGCTCAGGTGGACGGTCTCGCGGTGACGGGCGTCACCTCGATCCAGGACGTCGTCGGGTTCCTCCGCGGAACGTGGACCCCTCCGCCCCTGGCCGGTGACGTTCCACCTGTGCCCTCGCGGCCCTCCGTCGATCTCTCGGAGATCCGCGGGCAAGAGGAGGCTCGTCGAGCGCTCGAGGTTGCCGCAGCGGGTGGCCACAACCTGCTCATGGTGGGTCCCCCGGGAGCCGGCAAGACGATGCTCGCGCGCAGGCTGCCGACCATCCTGCCCGATCTGACCCGCGACGAGGCGCTCGAGGCGACGCAGCTCCACTCGGTCGCGGGGTTGCTCGCCGGCCTCGGGCTCCTGCGGGAGCGACCCTTCCGCGCCCCCCATCACTCCGTGTCGACCGCCGGTCTGCTCGGGGGCGGCACGACGGTGCTCCGTCCGGGTGAGGCGAGCCTTGCGCACTGCGGTGTGCTGTTCCTGGACGAGCTCACCGAGTTCCGGCGCGACGCGATCGAGGCGCTTCGCCAACCGCTCGAAGACGGCGCGATCGTCGTCACCCGTGCCGGTGGGTCGGTGACGTTCCCGGCGCGGTTCACGCTCGTGGCCGCGGCCAACCCGTGTGCGTGCGGCTTCTCGGGGGATCCGCGGAAGACCTGTCGGTGCCGGCCGGATCAACTCGACCGCTATAGCAACAAGCTCTCGGGTCCGCTGCTCGACCGGATCGACCTGCGGCTGACCATCCCGCGTCTCACCAAGGACGAGCTGCTCGGTGCGTCGGCGGCGGAGCCGTCGTCGATCGTGCGCGACCGCGTGGTCGCGGCGCGCGAGCGGCAACGTCACCGCTACTCGACGCTCGGGATCACCTGCAACGCGTACCTGCCCGGGCCGCTCGCGCGCCGCGAGGCGCATCTGTCGGCCGACGCCGAGGAGCTCTTAGCGCGCGCGGTCGAGCACATGGCGCTGACGGGTCGTGGCTTCGATCGGATCATCAAGGTGGCCAGGACGGTCGCCGACCTTAATGGCGCGGACCGGGTCTCGCGTAGCCACGTCGCGGAGGCGCTCTCCTATCGGACCGCGTTCGAGCACGACCAGGATCTCGCGCGTGCCGGCTGAGGCTCGGCCGACCCCTTTCGGCTTCCCCGATGGCTTCGGCGTGGGACGAGCCGAGGCGGATGCGCTGCTCCTGCTGCGGTGCCTTCTCGGGCCAACACCGCGTTCGCTCCACGCGCTGATCTGGGCGGCGGGAAGCGCGTCGCGGGCTCTCGACCGGATCCGGCGCGGCGGGTCCGGCTCGGACAACGACCGTTCGTTCCTGGCGGAGGCCGATCCGGATCGCATCCGGGCATGCGTCGTGGACGCCGGCGCGCGGTTCGCCGCGCCCGGCGAAGCCGATTACTGGCCGGCGTTCCTCAGGCTCGCTGACCCTCCGGTCGGCGTCTTCGTCCGAGGCAGGAGGCTCGAGCCCGGCGACGAGCGCATCGCGATCGTCGGGTCACGGCGTCCCACGGCGACCGGCCGAGAGGTGGCCGCGGACCTTGCCCGGGGCCTCGCGTCGGCCGGCATGATCACGGTCAGCGGCGGCGCGTTCGGGATCGATGCCGCGGCCCATCGCGGGGCGCTCGACGCGGGTGGTCTCACCGTCGCCGTGCTCGGATCGGGCATCGACGCTCCACACCCGGCAGGGAACAAGCCGCTGTTCGCTCGGATCGAGTCGATGGGGACGCTCGTGAGCGAGTATCCGCCGGGGGTCCCGGCGGAGCCGTTCCGGTTCCCCGCGCGGAACCGGTTGATCGCCGCGCTCTCCCGGGGCGTCGTGGTGGTCGAGGGGGCGACCAAGAGCGGGACGCGCATCACCGCGGAGCACGCCATGGACCTCGGGCTCGACGTGTTCGCGGTCCCCGGCGCCGTGACCAACCCACTCGCCGAGACGCCCCTCGGCCTGATCCGCGAAGGGGCGACGATGATCCGTGGTGCGACGGATCTGCTGGAGGACCTCGGGGTGGAGAGCGACCGGGCGGGGCGTGGCCCGGCCCCCGAGGGTCTCTCCGGGGACGAACGGCAGGTGTTCGAGGTGCTGACCGGTCCCATGTTGCCGGCCGTCGTGGCGCAGGCGGCCGGGGTGGGCCAGGGCGACGCGCTGTCCGCGCTGATAGGTCTGGAACTCCGCGGGCTCGTGCGAGGGAACGGAGGACGGTTCGAACGCACGTTCCGCCCGGACCACGGGCGAGCGTCGGCCTGACGGCCCCCCGACCGTCGGCGTGGCGGACCCCCGTCCGGGTGATTGCGCGGGCCGGAGGTCGCTGGAACGAT
>JBKOZW010000026.1:0-5291 GCA_046726095.1 Actinomycetota bacterium | reverse complement strand
TAGACGATCTGCTGCACGCGCTCCTGGAACTCGTCGAACCGGAGCGGCCGGTTGTCGATCGCCGACGGCAGCCGGAACCCGAAGTCGACCAGGGTGGTCTTGCGCGACACGTCGCCCTCGTACATCCCGTGCAGCTGCGGCACGGTGACGTGCGATTCGTCGAGCACGACGAGGTAGTCGTCGGGGAAATAGTCGAGCAACGTGAACGGCGCGGTGCCCGGGCCGCGGCCGTCGATGTGCCGCGAGTAGTTCTCGATCCCGCTGCAGAACCCGACCTCGCGCAGCATCTCGAGGTCGTACGTGGTCCGCATCCGCAGCCGCTCCGCTTCGAGGAGCTTCCCCTGGTCTTCCAGCCACTTCAGCCGCTCGTGCAGCTCCTCCTCGATCGTCACGAGCGCGTGCTTCATCCGATCCTCGCTGGCCACGTAGTGCGACGCCGGGAAGGTCGTGTGATCGACGATGTCGTCCTTGACGATCTCGCCGGTCACCGGGTCGAACATGCTGATCCGCTCGACCGTGTCTCCCCACCACTCGATCCGGTAGCCGGCCTGCTCGTAGGGAGGGAAGATCTCGAGCGTGTCCCCGGTCACGCGGAACGTCCCCCGCGCGCGGCTGGCCTGGTTCCGCTTGTACTGGATGTCGACCAACCGCTGCATCGCGAAGTCCATGGGAACCTCGGTACCCCGGTAGACGCGCAGGAGCTGGCCCTCGTACTCCTCCGGTGACCCCAGCCCGTAGATCGCGGAGACGCTCGCCACGATCAGGACGTCGCGGCGGCTGAGCAGCGCGGCGGTGGCCGAATGGCGGAGGCGCTCGATCTCCTCGTTGATCGAGCTGTCCTTCTCGATGTACGTGTCGGTCTGCGGGACGTAGGCCTCCGGTTGGTAGTAGTCGTAGTAACTGACGAAGTACTCCACGGCGTTGTCCGGGAAGAACTCCCGGAACTCGTTGGCCAGCTGGGCCGCCAGCGACTTGTTGGGGGCCATCACGAGCGTCGGACGCTGGATCCGCTCGATCACGTGGGCGATCGTGAACGTCTTGCCCGTCCCCGTGGCCCCGAGCAGGGTGACGTGCGGATCCCCGGCCTGCACCGCCTGGGCAAGCTGGTCGATCGCCTGCGGCTGGTCGCCGGCGGGCTCGAAGTCGGACACGACGCGGAACGGAGGCATGGACCAAGTGTAGGAGGGCCCGGCGACACCGCCTCCACGGGGGCGTTCCTTCACATCCGGCCGGCGGCGATGATCCGATCCAGGAAGTGCTTCGTCCGCTGGTTCGTGGGGTTCGAGAACATCCGATCGGGCGGGCCCTCTTCCAGGATCGTGCCGTCGTCGAGGAAGCACACACGGTTCGCCACGTCCCGCGCGAAGCTCATCTCGTGCGTCGCGATCACCATCGTCATGCCCTGCTCGGCGAGCTCGCGGATCACGTCCAGCACCTCGGCCACGAGCTCGGGGTCGAGGGCGCTCGTGATCTCGTCCAGGAGGAGGACGTCCGGGCCCATCGCGAGCGCGCGGACGATCGCGACCCGCTGCTGCTGACCGCCCGAGAGGCGGTCGGGGTAGTCGTCGGCCTTCTCGGCGAGGCCGAACCGGGCCAAGAGCTCCCGTGAGCGTTCCTCGGCGGCGTGCCGAGGCTGTTTCAGGACCTTGATCGGTGCGAGGGACACGTTCCGGAGGACGGTCATGTGCGGGAAGAGGTTGAACGCCTGGAAGACGATCCCGACCTGACGCCGTACGGCGTTCTGGTCGACGCCACGCGCCGTGATCTCCGTGCCGTGGACCCAGATCCGGCCGGCTTCCACTCGTTCCAGGAGGTTGATGCACCGCAGGAGCGTCGACTTCCCCGAGCCGCTCGCCCCGATCAGACACACCACCTGGTGCTCCTGCAACGAGAGATCGATCCCCTTGAGGACCTCGAGCCCGTCGAAGGACTTGTGCACGCCTTCGAGCCGGATCGCCTCGCTCACACGACGCCACCCGCCATCCGGCGCCGGCGCTGCCGCTCGAGGAGCCAATCCGTGAACCTCGTCATCGGGATCGTGACGATCAGGAAGCACACCGCGGCGCCGACGAACGGCGTGAAGTTGAAGTCGCCGGCGCTCACGCGTTGCGCCTTGAGGAAGGCCTCGACGGAGAAGGCAGAGACGAACGCGATCAACGCCGTGTCCTTCTGGAGCGAGATGAAGTCGTTCATCAGCGGCGGGATCACGCGGCGAACCGCCTGCGGGATCACGACCGACCGGAGCGACTGCCAACGAGTGAGGCCAAGGGCGCGGGACGCTGCGCTCTGGCTCGGGTGGACCGATTCGATCCCGGCGCGGTAGACCTCCGCCACGTACGCCGAATAGCTGAGGATCAGCGCCGTCCATCCCCAGAACCACCCCTCGACGGGCAGGCCGGGGATACGGAGGGTCGGCACGCCGAACCCCAACGCGAAGACGACGAGGACGGTCGGGATCCCGCGGAAGAGATCGACGTAGATCGTCGAGAGCAGCCGGAGCGGGAAGAAGACGGGGCCGGGGAGCGACCGCAGCACGGCGAGCGTGAGGGCGAACACCAGGATCACCGGCTCCGCGGTGAGGAAGTAGAAGATGTTCCGGCGGAACGCACGGAGGATCTCGGGGAAGGACTCGGCGAAGACCTGCCGGTTCAGGAACGAGTCCTTGAATTCGGGCCAGTACGGCGAGCTCACTGCGGCGTACGCCAGCAGTCCCAGGACGACGATCGTGCTGACGGTCGCGATCAGGACCCCCTTGGCGCCCTCCTCCTTCAGTGAGAAACCTCGGAGGAGCCGTGAACGCCGACGCTCCTCGGGAACACCTCCGCTCGCGCGATCGCCGGGTTGGGTCACCGGCGTGTGCCGAGGTTCCAGCTCACTTCGACCAGACCGGGACCTCGCCGACGTTCGTCTTCTTGGACAGCCACTCCTGCGTGATCGTCTGCAGCGTCCCGTCGGCCTTCATCTCCTGCAGGGCGAGGTCGATGCACGGCGTCAAGGTGCTGTCCTTGGCTTGGACGGTGCCGAAGTACTCCCCCCCCTCGACCGCGTCGTTCGGGAACTGGGCCAAGACGGTGCTGTTCTTCACCTGTTGCACGAACGGATCCGCCATGTAGAGGGCGGTCGGATAGTCCACGACCACTCCATCGGCTTGACCGGCGTTCACGGCGGCGACGGCGTCGCGCAGGGTCTGGTACGTGCCCGCGGTACCGCCGATGTAGCTCTCGATCAGGTCGGCGCTCGTCGTGCCGAGCGGCGCCGCGAGCTTGTACTGGGCGAGGTCCACGACGCTCGTGGCGCTCGCGATCGGCGTTCCCTTCACCACGACGACCGCCTGGTTCACGTCGTAGTACGACTCGCTGAAGTCCACGGCCTGCACCCGCTTGGCGGAGTACGAGATCTGGTTGATGTCGAAGTCGAACTCCTTGGGCCCCGGTGCGTAGGACTGACCGAAGGGAACGACGACCCACGTGACCTGGTCGGACGTGAACCCGATCCGCTTCGCGATCTCGTAGGCGACCGCGGACTCGAACCCCTTGCCGGTGTTCGGGTCGTTGATCTCCCACTCCGACCCCTTCTCGGTCCCGCCCTGGAAGTACGGTGGGTACGCGGGGCTGTCGGTGCCGACCGTGAGCGTTCCGTCGGTCACGAGCGTAGCCCAGGCCGCGCACTGCTCCGCCGTCTGGGCGGCGCTGCCGCTGGCCGCGGGGCTCGAGGTGGTGGTCGTGCTCGCACAGGCGGCCGCGACCGATGCGAGGACCGCCAACCATGCGAGCGTCTTCCGCATCGGTTTCCCCTCCGTCACAGACCGGACGCAGGAGCCTAGCACGCACCCTGGAGGAGACCGCGCGTCAGCGTCGTGGTTCCCAGGAGAAGGTCCTGGCGGCGATGAGGAGCCCGGCGAGCCCCCACGCCCCGACGATCGCGACGTCCTTCCAGGAGAAGTCGAAGAACGGCGCCCCGTAGTACGCCCCGAGGAAGGCCTCGACGAGGTGGCGCACCGGGAAGATGTTCCCCACCACGTTGACCCACTCGGGAACGTTGTCGCCGATCGGGATGAACACCCCCGAGATGAACAGCAGCGGGAGGATCGTGGCGTTCACGACCGGCGGCGCCGCGTCGGCGTTCGGGATCCCGGCCGTGAGCGCGAGCCCGAGGGCGGCGAAGCTCGCCGCCCCCACCAGGACGACGACCACCGTCCGGAACAAGGCGACGCCGGTCGGGATCGACGCGGAATAGAACACCGCTCCGAACGTCGAACAGATCGCCACGAGCAGGAGCGCCATCAGCACCGCGTGGAGGACCCGGGCGGCGAGGTAGTCGTACCCCGGCAGCGGCGTGCCCCGCGTTCGCTTCAGGATCCCGGCGTCGCGCTGGAAGGTGACGCTTATCGCGAGGTTCGTGTAGCACGCGGTGACGATCGCGAACGCGGACATCCCGGCCACGTAGTACGTGGACTGGTTGAACTCCAGGCCGTTGATCGTGACGGTCCCGCTACCCAAGAGCGAGGCGAAGATCACCAGGAACATCAGCGGGAACACGAACGTGAAGAAGGCCGCCTGGGGGTTCCGCCAGAACGCCCTGTTCGTGTACCTGACCTGGCGCGCGGTGATGGCGACGTCGTTCATGTCCCCACCTCCGCGCCCGTCAGCTGCAGATACACGTCTTCCAGCGTCGGCTGGGTGATCTCGAGCGATTCCAAGATCACCCCGTGGTTGAGCGCCCACCCCGTCAGGTCGTGCACCAGCTTGGTCGTCTCGGCGGCATCGGCGTCGATCTCGTTCGTGCCGTCGGCGAGCTGCTGGATGTTCCCCTCCGGCCGTGGGGCCCCCGGGGGCAGACGGAAACGGATGCGCGTCCGCATCTGGTCGCGACCGGCCAAGCTGGACGGCGGCCCTTCCGCCACGATGAGGCCGTCCGCGATCACGACGACGCGGTCCGCGAGGTACTGCGCCTCGTCCATGAAGTGGGTCGTCAGGAAGACGGTCTTGCCGATCGCGACGAGGTTCTTCACGACCTCCCACGCGTTTCGCCGGGCACCCGGATCGAAGCCGGTCGTCGGCTCGTCCAGGAACAGCAACTCGGGGTCGCCGGCGAGCGCGATCGCGACGTCGAGCCGGCGCTGCTGCCCTCCCGAGAGCTTGTTGACCCGCGTATCCCGCTTCTCGGCGAGCCCGACGAGGTCGATCACCTCCGAGGTCGAGCGCCGCGAGGGGTAATACCCGGCGTACATCTCGATCGTTTCCGCGACGGTCAGGAAGGGGTCGATGCCGGTGGACTGGAGCACGATCCCC
>JBKOZW010000025.1:0-7332 GCA_046726095.1 Actinomycetota bacterium | reverse complement strand
GATCCCTTCCTCCGCGAGGTGCTCCTTGACCTGGGCGATCGTGAGGTCCCCGTCGTGGAAGCGGC
Organism: Actinomycetota bacterium; assembly: GCA_046726095.1. Taxonomy (GTDB): domain Bacteria; phylum Actinomycetota; class UBA4738; order UBA4738; family HRBIN12; genus AC-51. Next base: position 7,267 of record JBKOZW010000025.1, on the reverse strand, counting down.
TCGCGGCCAGGACGGCGTCGGCCACACCGAGCCCTTCGGCGAAGTGGCGGAGCTCACCCGCGCCGCCGGACGCGATCAGAGGCACGCTGGTCGCGTCCGCGACCGCCCGCAGCAGGTCCAGGTCGTAGCCCTCGCCGGTGCCGTCGCGGTCCATCGAGGTCAGCAGGATCTCGCCGGCGCCGTGGCGTTGGGTCGCCTCGGCGGCCCACGCCACGGCGTCGATCCCCGTCGGGGTCCGGCCGCCGTCGACGCAGACCTCCCAGCCGCCGTTCCGCCGCCGGGCGTCGATCGCGATCACCATGCACTGCGCCCCGAACCGCTCGGCGCTCTGGGTGAGGGCACCCGGATCGCGCACGGCGGCGGAGTTCATGGCGACCTTGTCGGCGCCGGCGCGCAAGAGCTCACGGACGTCGTCGGCGTCGCGGACGCCGCCGCCGACCGTGAGCGGGATGAAGACCTGCTCGGCGCTGCGCGAGACGACGTCGAGGGTCGCGGGGCGACCCTCGATGGTTGCCGTGATGTCCAGGAAGACGAGCTCGTCCGCGCCCTCCCCGTCGTAGCGGGCCGCGAGCTCCACAGGGTCGCCAGCGTCGCGGATGGCACGGAACCTCGTGCCCTTGACGACGCGGCCCGCGTCGACGTCGAGGCACGGGATGATCCGCTTCGCGAGCACGCCGCTACCCCCGCGTCACCTGAGAAAGCTTGAGGGTCTTCTCGTACAGGGCCTTCCCGGTGACGGCGGCCTCGCATCCGGCGTCACGGAGCGCCCACACGTCGTCGGCCGTGCGGACCCCGCCGCTCGCGATCACCGGCCGGTCGGTCAGTCCCAGGACCTGCTTGTAGAGGCGCAGATCTGGGCCTTCGAGGGTGCCGTCCCGGGCGATCGCGGTGACCAGGTAGCGGGGCGTGCCCGCGTCGTTCAGGGAGGGGACGACCTCATCGACGAGCGGACCCTCCTCCTGCCATCCCTTGACCATCGTGTGCCCGCCCCGGACGTCGATCGCGACCAGGACGCGCTCGGCGAACTCCTCGACCGCGCGGGCGACGAATGTCGGATCGAGCGCCGCCGAGGTCCCCAGGATCACGCGGGCGGCGCCGTTCTCCAAGAGCAAGGCGATGTCCTCCAACGTTCGCACGCCGCCCCCGACCTGCACCGGACACACGACCGACCTGCAGATGTCGCGGATCGTGTCGCGGTTGTCACCGTCCCCGAGCGCCGCGTCCAGGTCGATCACGTGCAGACGCCGGGCGCCCTCGGTCTGGAACCTGACCGCGACGTTCACGGGGTCGTCGTCGTACGCGGTCTCCTCGTCGGGGTCGCCGCGCAACAGACGTACCGCCCGGCCTCGCCGGACGTCGATCGCGGGGATCACGATCACGCCGCGCGGACCTCCCAGACGAACCGCTCGTACAGCTCGAGCCCTGCCTCGCCCGACTTCTCCGGGTGGAACTGGGTGGCGAACACGTTGTCCCGCGCGACCGCCGCGGCGAACGACCGTCCGTGATCGGACACGCCGACGGTGATCTCCCGTTCGACGGGCGGCGCGTAGGAGTGGACGAAGTAGAAGGCCGTGCCGTCCTCGATCCCCGCCGTGTACGCGTGCCGCCGCCCGGTCCACGACACGGTGTTCCAGCCCGTGTGCGGCACGCGGACGCTCGCCGGGAGGCGTTCAACCCGGCCCGGGAGGATCCCCAGACCGGCGTCGCGATCCTCGTCGCTCCCCTCGAACAGGATCTGCATCCCCACGCACACACCGAAGACCGGCCGGTCGCTCGCGACGGCGGATCGGAGGGGAGGCTCGAGCCCGGCGGCGCGGAGCGACCGGACGCAGGCGCCGAAGCCCCCGACGCCGGGGATCACCACGGCGTCGGCGGTTCCAACCTCCGCGCCGTCCGACGTGACGCACGCGTCGGCGCCGACGCGTGCGAGGGCGCGACCCACGGAATGGAGGTTCCCCATCCCGTAGTCGAGCACGGCGATCCGTGGGGTCACAGCGAGCCCTTCGTCGAGGGGACGCCGCCCGGACCGGTCATGGCACAGGCATCACCGAGCGCCTTCGCGAGCGCCTTGAACTCCGCTTCGCATACGTGATGCGGCGACCGGCCGCGCTTGAGGTGAACGTGCACGGTGAGCTCCGCCGCCTGCGCGAACGCCAGGACGAAGTCCTCGACGAGCCCGGTATCGAAGGTCCCGATCGTCTCTGCAGGCACGGGAACCTCGTACACGACGAACGTCCGCCCGGCCAGGTCCAGCGCCACCTCGACCGCCGCCTCATCCAGCGGCACGACGATCGAGGCGAACCGGCGGATCCCGGCCTTGTCACCCAGCGCCTCCTTCAGCGCCTGGCCGAGCGCGAGCCCGCAATCCTCGACCGTGTGATGACCGTCGACGTCCAGGTCGCCCGTACAGGTGACCGACAGCGTCCACCCCGCGTGCTTCCCCAGCTGCTGCAGCATGTGGTCGAAGAACGGCAGGCCCGTCTCGGCCGTGGCCTCGCCGTCGCCGTCCAGCTCGAGCCGCGCGGCGACCTCGGTCTCCTTGGTCGCGCGCTTCACGGTCGCCGTCCTGCTCACCCGAGCACCTCCTTCAACGCCCGGAGGAACAGGTCGGTCTCCTGCTCGCTCCCCGCCGTGACGCGGAGCGCGCCCGGCACGCTCGCCGTCATGTCGCGGATCAGCACGCCGCGGTCGAGCAATCCCTGCCACACCGCGCGCGCGTCGCCGGGCGGGACGAACAGGACGAAGTTGGCGTCGGACGGGTACACGACGACGCCGGGCATCACGCGGAGCTCCGCGGCCACGCGGTCGCGTTCCCTCCGGACCGCCTCGAGCAGCTGGAGCGCCTCGGATCGATGGTGGAGCGCAGCGATCGCCGCGGTCTGGGCGAGCGCGGACAGGTGGTAGGGGAGCCGGACCCGCTCGAGATCACCGACGACCTCGGGCGGCGCTAGCGCGTACCCGACGCGCGCTCCCGCCATCGCGAAGGCCTTGCTGAAGGTCCGCACGACGACGACGTTGTCGTGAGCCGCGAGCAGCGGGATCGCGGAAGCCTCCGGTGCGAACTCGCCGTAGGCTTCGTCGACGATCACGAGCGAGGTCGGCAGGGCGTCGGCGAGCCGCCGTACGACCTCGAGGGGCTGCGCGTTCCCGGTCGGGTTGTTGGGAGAGCAGACGAACACCACGTCCGGCGCCAGCTCGCGAGCGACGTCGACCTCGCCCGCGGTCATCACGAAGTCCGCCGGGAGCGCCCGCTCCTCGATCGACGTACCCGTGAGCCGGCACACGCGCGCGTGGAGCAGGTACGTCGGCTCGAAGAGGAGCGCGCGACGGCCGGGTCCGCCGTAGGCCTGCAGCAGCTGGGTCAGGATCTCGTTCGACCCGTTCGCGGCCCAGGTCCCCTCGAACGTCCAGCCGTGGATCGCCGCCAGCTCCTCACGGAGGCGCCGCATCGACCCGTCCGGGTACCGGTTGAGCGGAAGGTCGCGGACCGCCTCGGCGAGCTCGCTGAAGAAGGCCTCAGGGAGCGGGTGCGGGCACTCGTTCGTGTTGAGACGGGCGGCGACCGGTAGCTGCGGCGACACGTACGGTGCCGTGTCGCGGAGCCCCTCGCGAGGCTCGGCGGTCATCGGTCGCCGGCCTCGTCGGCGCGGGCCTCCATCGCCCGCGCATGCCCCACGAGCCCCTCGGCCCGCGCGATCGTCGAGGTCCCTGGCGTGAAGCGCGCTGCTGAGTCGGGCGACATGCGCGTGACCGATGTCACCGTCACGTAGTCGGCCGCGCGGAGGCCGCTCGAGAACCGCGCGGTCCCGGCGGTCGGCAACACGTGATTGGACGCGACGCCGTAGTCGCCGAACGGAACCGCCGACCACGGTCCCAGGAAGACGGCGCCGGCGTTGCGGACGCCATCCAGGAACTGCTCCGGCTCGCGGACCAACACCAACACGTGTTCGGCCGCGACGTCGTTGACGGCCGCGGATGCGTGATCCAGGTCGCGGACGAGCACGAGCTTCGTGTGCCGGATCGCGAGGTCGACGATCTCACGCCGGCCGGCGTGCTCCAGCTCCTGTCCGACGGCCGCGTCCACCTTCTCGGCGAGCGACGCGTCCGGGGTGATGAAGAAGGTCCGGGCCTCGGGGTCGTGCTCGGCCTGCGCGATGAGGTCGAGCGCGGCAAGCCTCGGATCGACGTCGCCCTCGGCGACGATCGCGAGCTCCGACGGTCCCGCCAGCCCGTCGATGCCGACGACGCCCGCGACCTGGCGCTTGGCCTCGGTGACGTAGACGTTCCCCGGCCCGACGATCCGATCGACCGACGGGATCGATTCCGTGCCGTACGCCATCGCCGCGACCGCCTGCGCCCCACCACTCTTGGCGACGTCGGTCGCCCCGGCGCGCATCGCCGCGTACAGGACGGGCGCGTGCACCGTACCGTCGCGCTGCGGCGTCGTGCACACGACGATCTCCTCGACGCCGGCCACGGTCGCGGGGACGACTGTCATCGCGACCGTGGAGGGGTACTTGGCTCGGCCGCCGGGCACGTAGCACCCCACGGAGGCGAGCGGCCGCACGATCTCACCGAAGCGGATCCCGTCACGCTCGTCCCACCATCCGCGTGGCATCTGGCGGTCGCAGAGGCCGCCGAGCCGGTCGATCAGCTCGTCGATCGCGTCGCGGAGCTCGGCCGGCGTGTCGCGCTCGGCGCGTTCGAACTCGCGATCCGTGACGAGGATGCCCGTCCGTGAGAGGTCAGCGCCGTCGAACTGCTTCGAGAGTTCGACCAGGACGTCGTCTCCTTCGACGAAGACGCGTTGGAGGATCTCGCGGACCGTTTCCGTGGTCGCGGGATCGATCTCGAGCTTCGAGGGCTCGAGCCGCCCGCCCCGCTCGCGCAGGTCGAGGAGCTCGAGCATCACTCCTCCTCCGGAACCTCGTGATGCGCGGGAACCGTCGCGGCGCTCGCGGCCTTCGCCAGCCGGTGGTCACGGATCCACAGCACCCACCCACTCGCGCCAACGGCGAGCGCCGCAGCGGCGAACAGGATGAGCGCGAGGGTGACGGTTGCGTCACGGTCCATGAGCTGGCCAGGGTACCGAACGAACGCAACCCCCGACCCCCCGGTGGTCCGTCAGCCGTGGAGCGTGTTCCGCGCGTGCGGCGCGTGCGGGTCGAGCTCGTCCGCCAGGATCCGGTCGGCAAGGTTGAACACGATCGAAGATACGTCGAGCTCCTCGCTGTTCGCGAGGCAGACGAAGGTCGCCCGCTGCTCGGGGAAGACCACGAGCTTCGACTCCCATCCCGGGAAGCTGCCCCCGTGGCTGACGATCTTCGCCCCACGATGGGTCCGAACGGAGACGCCCCAGGCGTAGTGGATCGGCCGTCCGTCCGCGAGGCGTCCGGGCGACGTCAGCGCCTCCGCGAGCCAGCCGCCCGTGAGCCGGTCGTCCATGAGGTTGGCCGTCCAGCGGAGCAAGTCTGCCGACGTGGTCCACAGGCCGCCCGACCCCACCGCGTGGAACCGCGCGGGCTCCACGTGGAGCCGGCCGTCGGTGGCGCGGAAGTGCCCGCGCGCCGCGCGCGCGGGCAGTTCCGTCGGCGCGTCACGGAAGAACGTGTCCTCCATCGCGAGCGGCTCGAAGAGCCGCTCGCGAGCGAAGGCCGTGAGCGGCGTTCCCGCCGCTCGCGTCACCGCCTCGGCGAGCAGCAGGTAGCCGTCACCCGTATAGACGTGCCGCGTCCCCGGCTCGTCCATCGGCTCGGGGATCGCGCGGATCTCCTCGAGGAGCTCTTCGTTCCCCCAAGCGGGCACGCCGACCGGGTCGATCCCGCCGCTCGGGCGGTACACGCGGGGCAACCCGCCGGTGTGATGGATCAGGTGCTCCAGGTGCACGCGTTCGCCCCACGCCGGGAGCTTGGGGACGTACGAGCCGATCGGATCCTGCAGCCCGATCGTCTTCTCGTGGACCAGGATCGCGACGCACGCGGCGACGAACTGCTTCGCCAGGGACCCGACGTAGAAGATCGAGTCACCGGTAAGCGGCTCTCTCGTTGCGATGTTGGCCGTCCCCTGCCCGAGCCTCATCCAGTCCTCGGGGCCTGGTCCACGGACGTCGATGATGACGCCGGGCTCGGTGGTCGGGATCTCGGGCAGGACCCCTTCGTTCTCGATGCCGTCGAGCCGCATCGCTAGCCGCGCCCGGCGGCTCCGCGCTTCTGCTCCGTCCGGCGCTCGGCCTCGAGCCGCTCCAGGTCGACGTCGTCGTGCGACATGAACGTGAACGCGTCCCCGATCGCGGGGTGGACCCTCGAGACTTCGCGATGGATCGCCTGCGCGACGCGCCGGTACGTCGGGTGACCCTGCGGTTGCGAGCGCAGTTCTGCCAGGTGCATCGCCTCGCGCGCCGTCATCTGCAGCACGAAACGGATCCGGTACGCCATCGACACCGCGTACTGCGCCGCGTCCAGGAGCCCACCGGCCGCGATCTGATCGTGCGTCTCCTTGGACCGCTCCATCACCCGGACCCACTCGTCCCCCAGGCCCGCCTCCTCGACGTCGGCCGGGACGTCGTAGCCGAACGACGGGGTCAGCCGCTGCCACTCGATCGTGAGCGGGCGGTGTCGTTGCAGGTCGCGGAACGCCCCGAAGTCGCAGAGCACGTCGAACCGGTACTGCGTCCGCTCCCACGCTCGTCCCGGCTTGTGCCGTCGGTTCGTTCGGGCGCCGACGCTGGCCGCGAGGATGGCTGTCCATTCGTCCTGCGGCATCCGCCGGACCAGCTCCAGGAGCTGATCGTCGGGGAGCTCTCCTTCGGCGTAGAGGACGGCCGCGGTCACCTTGAGCTCGCCATCCGGATCATGGTCAACCAGGTTGACTTCTGTGCGCGGCTCCGGCGCGACGTCTCCGGTGAGCTTGGCCGCGAGCTCCTGCGTGCGCTCCCGCACGTCGCGCCAGTACGCCGACCACGCGACCCCCCGGTCCTCCACGTCGACTCGCTTCAGGAACTCGGGGATCACCCTCCGGAGCTCCACCTTCATCAGCTCGCCGTACTCGCGCATCTCGGCGAGCGGGTGTTGCGCGAGCCGCATCAGGAGCTGCTCGTAGCTCTGGCCCGTCGCGTAGATCCCCACGTTCGATCGGGTCCCGGCCGGGAGGATCATCCGCAAGGTGTCGCAGGTCTTGGCCAGGATCGTCTGGTTGTAGACGAAGTTCGAATCGTCCGGCTCCTGGGGGAAGCGCTCGCGGTACCAGGGGTCGAGCGTGTCGTACATCC
>JBKOZW010000024.1:0-35526 GCA_046726095.1 Actinomycetota bacterium | reverse complement strand
CCGGGTTGCGCTTGTGCGCTCCGGCGCCGGTTTTGTGGCTGACCTTGGGGTGGTGGACCCCGCCCGCGCGCGGGCGCGGGCGCGGGGTTACGCCCGCCCCCGCGGCCGCGTTCCGCCCGTCGAACCACGCCCGCCCGTCGGCGGCCAGATCCGCCCAATGTCCGCCCCCCGTCGCCTCGTGGAGCCGGTCCAAGGAGTACACGCAACTGGCCACGTCGTAGGGCGTCGTGCTCTCCGCGTCGAAGGAGGAGCGGACCGCGGGGACCATCAGCAGCTCGGCGCTCCTCGCCGCGACGTCGAGGAGCGCTCGGTCCTCGAGCAGCTCGGAGGACCAGGCCAGCACACCTTCTTGGATATGGGCCCACAAGTGGGGAGGGCCGATCTCTTGCGGCGAGTTCTTCAACACGCCGTCGTCTCGGCACTCGGCCAGCTCCTGCGTCCAATCGCGCATCGGCGCCCGGAGGCCCTTGATCCCGGCGTCGGCGATCAGGCGGCGTGCCGTAAGGATGTGGAGCGCGCGGACGTCCGGGGGCGCCGGCTTGGCGACGGCGTGATCCAACCCCGCGAGCACCGCCTCCCGCGCGCGCTCGTCGGCGAACGTGAGCCAAGCGTGGCTCACGCCGACGAGCGCGCGCGCGTGCCAGAAGCTCTCTCCGGTCGCCGACGTGATCCCGCTCTCGTTGCGCGTCCCGTCCCAGTCGTAGACGAAGTTGATCCACCGCCCGTCGGGCTCCTGCATCCACAGGCAGAAGTCGAGCAGCCCTCGGGCCCAGCGCTCGGCCCAGGGCTGCTTCGAGCGGGTCCACACGTCGCAGAGCACGTCGAGCAGCCGCGCGGCGTCGTCGACGCACGCGACACCCTCGAGCCCCGACTCCTTGGCGGTCGTCGGTTGGTCGTCCGTGCCCGCGTAGACGGCGACCGCGAGGGCCTCGTCCCCGGCGGCGGGCAGCGGACGGGTGAGCCGGGCGAGCTGGCGCAGCATGGCAGCGGAGTCTGACAGGAACGGGCGACGAACGACTAGACGGGATCGAGCGCGTCGAGCACGTCGTCGATCGACAGGTCGGCGGCGCACACCGACGTGTCCGCGGCGCCGTAGAAGACGCGGATGTCCCCGTCTCCCAGCTCGACGTGTCCCGTCGGGAAGACGACGTCGTGCAGGAATCCATCGACCTCGTAGTCGGTCTCGGGCACCATGAGCGGGCGGTCCGTCCGAGCGAGCACCTTGGTCGGGTCGCCCGCATCCAACAGCAGGGCTCCCATCCCGTAGCGGTTGTCGCGGTCGGCGCCGTGGTAGATCTCGAGCCAGCCGCCGTCGGTGCGGATCGGCACGAGCGACGCGCCGATCCTCATCTCATCCCACATCCCGGCCCGCGGCTGCGCCACCGGCCGGTGCCTTCCCCAATGCACGAGGTCGTCGCTCTCGGCGATCCAGATCCCCAGCACCCGGCCGAAGGAGCCCGGCATCGGTCGCGTGAACGCCAGGTGTGAGCCGCCTACCTGCTCCGGGAAGAGCACGACGTCCTTCTGGTCCGGATGCATGATCGTTCCGTGCCGCTCGAAGGTGCGGAAGTCCTTCGTCGTCATCCGCGCCGTCGTGATCCCGAGCCGGCTCACCGCGACGTAGGTGATGTGGAACACGTCGCCGATCCGCGTGATCCGGGGATCCTCGATCCCGTACTCCTCCAGCGTGTTCGCCGAGACGATCGTGGGCTCGGGATCGATCGTGAACCGCTGGCCGTCTTTGCTCCGCGCGACCCGGAGGTGCGAGATGTGCGCCAGGTAGTCGGTGAACTCCGCCTGGCCCATCGTGAACCCGCCCGCCGTGTTCCGGTACCGGATCGTGCGTGGATCGGACAGATCCAGCCCGGGCAAGTCCCGGGGGACGTAGCCGATCACGACCTGCGGCGGTTCCCGCCGGTGATCGAAGAACGCCATCCCGATCAGTTGTTCCGGCCGCAGGCCGCTCGGGAGGGGCACGAGCCGCGGCTCGTGGCCCGACAGGTCGACCATGCGCGCGTCGGTTCCCGGCTCGATGTCGGGCCGAGGCCGCTCGGTGACGCGGACCAGGAGCAGGGTCTCGTCGTCCATGGTCGCGACGCCCGGGTTGATCGTGGAGATGACTTCGAAGCCGGGCTGCGGCTCGACGTCGCCCGGCCGGATCAAGGGACCCATCGCGACGCGATGGGCGACGTGCAGCGGCTTCTCGCGACGCCGATCCTTCGGGGTCGGCGGGTGATCCGCGACGAGCTCTTGCATCACGTCGAGGAACCGCTGTCCGGTCTTGGGCCACGTCGCCTGGTTCGCGTACCGGTAGGCGTTCTTCTCGAGCCGTGTCTTCAGCTTGGGATCGTCCAGGATCCGGTTGATCGCCTCGGCGAACTGATCGGCCGCGCGGAAATCGACCAGGAGCCCGCGGTCGTCCGCGAGCGCCTCCTTCGCGTGCAGGTACGGCGTGGACACCACCGCCTTCCCCGCTCCGAGCGCGTAGGAGAGCGTTCCGCTCGTGATCTGGTTCGGGTCGAGGTACGGGGTGACGTAGACGTCCGTCGCCAGCAGGTACTCGATGATGTCCTTCTGTTCGAGGTACTGGTTCACGAACAGCACGTGATCGGTGAGATCCAACTCCTCGACCAGGGCCGTGAGCTTGTTCCGGTACTCCTCACCGCGCTGCTTCAGCAGTTCCGGGTGCGTCTGCCCGGCGATCAGGTAGAGCGCGTCCGGGTGCCGCGCGACGACCGCGGGCATCGCCTCGATCACGTACTCCAACCCCTTGCCGGGGCCGACCAGACCGAAGGTCGAGACGATGAGTCGGTGATCGAGTCCGAGCTTGGCTTTGAGCCGGCGGCGCCCCCGCGGCTCGATGTGGGGCATCCCGTGCGGGATCACGGTCGGGCGTTCGGCGATCCCGTAGACGTCACGGAGGATGTCGACCGCGGTCTCGGCCATCACGGTCAGGCCGTGCGCGGTCTCGGCGATCGCGCGGACGGCGTCGCGGATCGCGGGCGACGGTTCCGGCAGGACCGTGTGCAGCGTGACCAGGGCAGGCTTCTCGAGCTCGTCCAGGAACGGAGCCAGGTGGTCCTCGTAGGTGCCCTCGATCCAGTGGTCGCCGACCCAGCCTCCGCCCTTCCAGAGGCCGTACAGCCCGAACTCATGCTGGACGCAGACGACGTCGGCGTTGGACCGGTCGATCTCCCGCGCCGCGGCCCGGTACGGGAGCGGGCTGCCCTGGCGGATCCGCCAGCGGACCTCAGAGCCGTAGGCCCGCACCGCGTTCCGCTCGTCGATCGCCGCGATCCGGGCCCGCGTGGTGGGGTCCGCCTGCTTGATCGCGTGGATCAGGTCCGACGTGAACGTGGCGATCCCGCAGCGCCGGGGGGGATACGTGGAAACGAAGGCGATGCGCATATGACTTCAGGGTAACGGAGGGGTCCCACGGATGATGAGGAGTGTCTCTTTCGCGCGCAGCCTTGACTCCTCGCGGCAACCCGACTAGCACGGGCCTATGCCCACCCCGCTCGAGTCCCTCTCCCGCGTCCCCCTCTTCGCCAACCTCACCCCTCGACAGATGCGGAAGGTCGCGAGGAGCGCGAGCGAGGACTCGTACGCAGCGGGGAGCAGCATCGTCGTGGAGGGCGGCCGCACCGAGACGCTCTTCATCATCCTGGAAGGAACCGCGAGGATCACCCGGAACGGGCGTACCGTCGCCAGGCGGAACGCCGGCGAGTTCTTCGGTGAGATCTCGATGATCGACGGTCGTCGACGGGCGGCCTCCGTGGTCGCGGACACTCCGATGCGGTGCCTCGTCCTGTATCACGACGGTCTCCGGAAGCTCGTGATGGACGACCCGCGGATGGCCTGGAGCCTGCTCCTGACGCTCGCTGGACGCGTCAGGGATACCTAGGCTCGAGGCTCAGTTCGGGGACACCGCGAACAGGTGCCACTTGTCGGGCACGCCTTTCAGCGTGTGGGAGCCCCGATCCTGCAGGTTGATGCCCGAGCCGACGACGAGATCCCTGACGGTGCTCGATACGAGGATCTCGCTCGCACCGGCCAGCGCGCCGACGCGTGCGCCGATCGCGACCGCGAGACCCGAGATGTCGCCTTCGGCGAGCTCGATCTCCCCGGTGTGCAGTCCCACGCGGATCTCGATACCCAACGCCGGCACCGCCGCCGCGATCGCCTGAGCGCACCTCACGGCACGCCCAGGCCCGTCGAAGGTGGCGAGGAAACCGTCGCCCATCTTGCGGATCTCGCGACCATGGAACCGCGCGAGCTGCGCTCGGACGATCCGGTCGTGGCCGTCCTGCACCCGGCTCCACGCCTGGTCACCCATCGCGGCGCTCTGGCTCGTGGAGTCCACGATGTCGGTGAACAAGACCGTGGCGAGCAGACGGTCGAACGCCGCCTGTTCGTGCCGGATCGATCCGAGGAAGGCGTGGACGGCTTCGCTCAACTCATCGAGATCGCTCATCCATGCGACCCGACGAGCACCGGAGAGCGGGAGGAGCGTCGCCCCGGGGATCCGCGAAGCGACGTACTCGGCTTCGCCGGGACCCCTGCCCTCCCCGTGGATGACGGTCGCCGGCACCTGGATCGCGGGCAGGATGTCGCGAACATCCGTGTGCGCCCACATGTGATCGAAGGCGAGCATGTCGCCGGGCGCGGCCGAGTACCGAGCCCATCGGGCCGCCCATCGGAACAGCTCAGGGTCGTCCGGCTCGCTCCGATCGAGGAGGAGCGAGATCTCGGCCCACTCGCGCCCGTACCGCTCCCTGCCCCAGATCTCCGGGATCCTCGCGTGCTCCCTGATCCACGCGTCCTCGGTCAAGCCCCACGGGTAGTCGGGTGCCCAGGTCATCCGCGCGCTGCCTCCGTAGAGGATCAATCCGGCCGACCGTTCGGGATAGGTCGCGGCGAACAGCGCGGCGAGAGCGGCACCGTCGCCCATGCCGAAGAGGGTCGCTCGTTCGCTCCCGACGGCATCCATCACGGCCCGGATGTCGTCCATCCTCGCTTCGAGGTCGGGGACCCGGCTGATGCGATCGGAGAGGCCGGTCCCGCGCTTGTCGAAGGTGATCACACGAGCGTCCTTCGCGAAGGACCGCAGCATCTCCGCGATCCGAGGCTGTTCCCAATAGACCTCGAGATGCGAGACCCACGCGAAGACGACGATGAGATCGACGGGTCCTTCACCCAAGGTCTGATACGCGATCCACACGTCGTCGCTCGTCTTCGCGTACAGGGTTTCCGGGATCACGGAGTCAGTCTCGGCTCGCACCGCCTCACCCGGCAACCTGCGGGTCGTTACGCAAGAGGTTCGAACCGCGCCGTGAAATGTCTGAGCTGCGGCGCCTGCTCCACGATCCGGTAGCCGGGCAGATCCGCGGCGCGCTCGGCGACCGCGGTCGCGACCTCGATCACGTAGTCCACGTGGGACTGCGTGTACGTCCTGCGCGGGATCGCGAGCCGCACCAGGTCGGTGGCGGCGGGTTCCTCTGTCCCGTCCGGCCGTATCCCGAACATCACGGTCCCGATCTCGCAGCCGCGGATCCCGCCGGCCTCGTAGAGCGCGATCGCGAGCGACTGACCGGGATACGCGAGCGGCGGCACGTGGGGGAGCGAGGCGCGGGCGTCCAGGTAGACGGCGTGGCCGCCGGCGGGTCGAACGATCGGTACGCCGGCGGCCACCAGGGCGTCCGCGAGGTACTCGGTCGACCGGATCCGGTAGCGGAGGTAATGCTCGTCGATGCATTCGCGGAGGCCCTGCGCGATCGCCTCGAGGTCGCGCCCGGCGAGCCCGCCGTAGGTCGGGAACCCTTCGGTCAGGATCAACAGGTTGCGGCACTTCTCGGCCCAGGAGTCGTCCCGGAGCGCGAGCCAGCCGCCGATGTTCGCCATCGGATCCTTCTTGGCCGACATCGTCATGCCGTCGGCGAGGGAGGCCATCTCGCGCACGATGTCGGGGACGGCGCGATCGGACTGGCCCCCTTCACGCGTCTTGATGAACCAGGCGTTCTCGGCGAACCGGCACGCGTCCAGGAACAGCGGCACGTCGAACCGGTCGCACAGGGCGCGCACGCCGTGGAGGTTCTCGAGGGACACCGGCTGGCCGCCGCCCGAGTTGTTCGTCACGGTCACGAACACGACGGGGACGTCCTCGGATCGTTCGATCAGGAGCTTCTCGAGCGCATCCAGGTCCATGTTGCCCTTGAACGGGTGGAGGGCCGCGGGGTCGCGACCCTCGGGGATCACCAGATCGACGGCCTCGGCGCCCGTGAACTCGACGTTCGCGCGCGTCGTGTCGAAGTGCGTGTTGTTCGGGACGATCGAGCCGGGGCCCGCGATCGCGGAGAACAGGATCTTCTCGGCGGCCCGGCCCTGATGCGTCGGGATCACGTGGGGGAACGGGAACAGCTCCTGGACGGCCTCCAGGAAGACGAACCACGAGGGCGATCCGGCGTAGCTCTCGTCGCCACGCTGGATCGCCGCCCATTGGTCGCGGCTCATCGCACCCGTCCCGGAATCCGTGAGCAGGTCGATCAAGACGTCGTCGGCGTGGAGGTTGAACAGGTTGTAGCCGGCGTCGCGGATCTTCGTGCGGCGCTCATCCTCGGTGAGGAACCGGAGCGGCTCCACCGAATGGATCCGGAACGGTTCGATGATCGTGCGGTACCGCTCGGCCACGCCGCGATGATAGGCCGAAGCGCTAGAGGTCGATCTCGGGCGCGACCTCCTGCAACCCTTCGATCGAGACCGCGAGGAACTCCTCGAGCGGGAGGCCGATGTGTTCCTCGACGTCGTTGACCTCGTCGCGGTTCACGCCCGGGGCGAACGCCTTCTCCTTGAGCTTCTTCCTCACGCTCGACACCTTCATACCGTTCGCTCTCTCGGGACGGACGAGCGCCGCAGCGACGAGCAACCCGGCGACGGCGTCCGCGTGCACGACCGCCCGCGACAGAAGGTCCGTGCGGTACTGCTCGTACGCGTGCGCGAGGACGCCGTTCACGACACGTTCGTCGATCCCCGTCTCACGGAGCCACTCGGCAGCGAGCAAGGCGTGGCGCGACCCGTCCTCGCCGGTGTGGTCCTGGTCGAGATCGTGGAACAGTCCCGTGACACCCCAGAGGTCTTCGTCCTCCTCGAACCGTCGGGCCAGCGCGCGCATCACGCCTTCGACCGAGATCAAGTGTCGGTACGTCGTCTCCTTCAGGCACTTCTCGCGTGCGAACGCATGCGCTTCGGACCGATCCATTGCCGGATGATAGGCCGACGCCTTAGGCGAAGCTCCGCCGCTCCATCTTGGGCCCGAACACGGGCGCGGTGATCCCGGACGCCTCCAGGAGCATCTCGACCCGGCCCCGCTGCCCTCGGTAGGGCTCGAGGAGCTCGAGCATCCGCTCATCCGTGCCGCGGGGCTCGCCCGCGAAGGCCCACGCCACGATGTGCGGGAGGTGGTAGTCGCCGATCGAGATGGCATCGGGATCGCCGAGCGCGAGGCGGCAGACCTCGCCGATCGTCCACGGGCCGACGCCGGGGAGCTTCGCGAGGAATGCCCTGGCCTGCTCGGGCGCGGCGCCGGCGAGCGAGGCGGCGCGCCGATGCACGACGCCGAGCTTGGTGAGCTGCCAAGAAGGGAGAGAGGCCAACCGTTCGGGGTCGGGAGGCAGCCGGAGCCCGGCGTCGCCCGGCGCCGGATCCGCCGTCGCGAGGACGATCTCCCGCCACGCCGCTCGTGCTTCGATCCCCGCGACCTTCTGTTCGAGGATCGCCGCGACGAGGACCGGGAAGGGATCGGTCCGCGTGAGCAGCACTCCGCGGTGAGCGCGCCAGATCCCGTCGAGCAGCTCGCCGCGCGGGATGAATGCATCAGGGTGGTCGAGCGCGCCGACCAGACCGGGCGCGGCCTCGCCGATGGCGCGGTCCGCGCCCGGTCCCCACGCCTCCGCCTCGATCTCCCGACGACCCGCCTGCATCAGCCGGACGGTTGCCGCTCCGTCGGCGGTCCGCACGGCCCGCCAGACGGCGCGGCCGTCGACCCGGGCCGTGGGGTCGCCATGTCCGCGGATCAACGGGAAGAGCGTGCGCCGGAGATCGACGGGGTGGTCCAGGGGTATCCGACGGATCGCCATGCCGCCCTACAACCCGAAGAGTTCGTTCGCGAGATCGTCGAGGGTGGCGATCTCCTGCAAGGGGAGCTTCTCCGCGATCGGCATGAAAACATCTCCGGTCGGATGCTGCGCGAGCATGAACGCCTGCCGCCGGAGCGCCTGTCCCATCGCCCTGCGGGAGAAGTCCTCCGCGACCGGCCACTCACTGGCGTCGAGGAACACGCGGAGCAGCGCCGTGTCGCAATCGAACGCGTCCCGGTAGATCTGGATCAACTCGTAGTGGCGATCGGTCACCATCGCGTCGCCCCAGTCGATCAACCCGGCGACGTGCCCGTCCTGCACGAACACGTGCTGCGCCGCGAGGTCGCCGTTGACGAAGACGTCATCGGACGGCGGCAACCGGGCCACGTAGTCGGCGGCCTGCGCGGCCAGATGCGGGGGCAGCGAGCTTCGCTCCGCGGCGCTCGCCACGTCCGCATCGGGCCAATCGCGCTCCGTCGCGACGCCCGACGGCTGGAGTCCGTGCAGCGCTCGGATCTGTCCACCCAGCTCCGCGGCGATCGTCGGCCACCGCTCCGGCGCCGGCCGCTGGGGCCACGTCGCCGCTCCGGGGATCCGGGTCATCACCAGGAAGGGCCAGGCGTCCGGCTCGTCGAAGGTCTGCCCTTCGCCCACGATCCTCGGTGCCAGGATCTCGGGGTCGCCGCCGACCAGGGCCAGTGCGCCTCGTTCGGTCGTGAAGGCTCGACGCCACGAGGCCTGGTAGCCGAACAGCTTCACGACCACGTCGCCGTAGACGAACGTCGGCCACGTCGCGTTAGCGCCGGGGACGGGGACGGTGCCGGCGTGCTCGAGACCGAGCCGCGCGACGATCTGTCGCAGGAAGGGCCACCAGACGTCGACCTCTCCCAGGCGAGCCACGTAGTCGTCGAGCGACGCGAACGCGGGAGGTCCCGTCACCGGAGGGGTTGCGGGCCGGTCTCGATCCCTCCGTCCGCTCCCATCGGCGAGAACCTACGCTGAGCCCGTGGCGACCGTCTACGACCTCTCCTTGGAGCAGCTGACGGATCGGCTCGTCGCGTGGGGCGAGCCCGCGTACCGAGCGAAGCAGGTCTGGTCACAGCTGTGGAAGCGCGCGAGCCCTTACGACGCGATGTCCGATATCGCACCGGGCCTCCGCGAGCGGCTCGCGACCGAGCTGCCGATCGGCGTCGAGGTCCTGGACGAGCGCACCGCGGATCGGGGTGCGACGCGCAAGGCGTTGCTCCGCCTCGGCGGCGAGCACGTGATCGAGACGGTGCTGATGGGCTACCCCGAGCGGGTCACCGTCTGCGTGTCGTCGCAGTCCGGCTGCGCGATGGGCTGCACGTTCTGCGCGACGGGACAGATGGGACTGAAGAACAACCTGACGGCTGGCGAGATCGCGGCGCAGGTCGTGTGGGCGCGACGCGAGGCGACACGTCTGCCCGCGTCGACCCCGCCACGGTTGAGCAACGTCGTGTTCATGGGGATGGGCGAGCCGCTCGCGAACGAGCGACACGTGTTCGCGTCGATCGCCAACCTTACGGATCCCACTGGCTTCGGGATGGGCGCCCGCCAGATCACCGTGTCCACGGTCGGCATCGTGCCGGGGATCGCGCGGCTGGCCGGAGCGCATCCACAGGTCGGACTGGCGGTCAGCTTCCACGCGGCGAGCGACGACCTCCGCGACCAGCTCGTACCGCCGAACCACCGGTATCCGCTCGCGTCCCTGGAGGAGGCGATCGCGGGGTGGCGCGCGGCGACCCGCCGTCGTCCGTCGATCGAATGGGCGTTGATCGACCACGTGAACGACACGGAGGAGCAGGCGGAGCTGCTGGCGCCGATCGCCCGGCGACTCGGTGCGCACGTGAACGTGATCCCGTTGAACCCGACGCCCGGCTACCCGGTCGCCGGCTCTCCCCCGGCGCGGATCAGACGCTTCGTGACGGTCCTGCAGCGCGCGGGCGCGAACGTGACGGTTCGCGACACGCGGGGGCGGAACATCGACGCCGCGTGTGGTCAGCTGGCGCTGTCTGTCGAGACGACCTGATCCTCGGCGTCGCTCTAGGAGGTCAGCGCCGCGGGCTCCGGCGGATCCGCTGACGCGTTCTCGACGGGCACGGGGGTCTGCTCGATCACGATGGGCTCCGCGAGCAGGCTCTCGTCCGCGACGTGCTCGTCGTCCTCGACGGGGAGCGTCTGCAGCACCGGCTTCTCGCCGGCCTCGAACGTGTCCCCGAACGCGGGCTCGTCCGTCTCCACGTCGAGCGGCGTGCCGCGTTGGAGGCGTCTGATCAGGTCGACCCCGACCCAGACGCAAACCGCGATCGCGATCGGGTGGCCGAATGGGAGCTTCACGGTGCGCAGGAACGCTGGCAGCCGCGAGGTCTCGGTGACGAGCTGGGTCACGACGAAGAACGCCGAGAGGATCACCATCCCGCGCCGCGCGATCTTTGGCATCACCCACGCGAGCGGCAGCGCCCACACGAGGTACCACGTGAAGAGCACGGGGGACGGGAGCGTGATCGCGAGGAACGCCCAACACCACCCGGCCGCGAGAGCTTCCGGCGTTCGCGCCCGGGTCGACGTCCAGATCCGGTGGCCGATCGCGATCACGGCCGCCAGCGACGCCGAGAACAGGCCGACTCGTGCGAAGGTGGCGAGCGGGGAACGGAGTGCCTCACCGCCGATCAGCCCGCCGAGTCCGGACGCGCCCCGGACGATCAGCTGCCCGGGCGCCATCCACGAGTCGTGGCTCGAGACCCCGAAGAGCGCGAAGATCGGGTTCCCACCGCGCATGAACGGGAGTGCGAGCGCGAGCCACACGGCCGCCGCGACGCCTCCGTAGAGCGCCAGGACCCGGCGCCGCCGCTCGGGTGGCGCGGTCGCGACGATCGCGACGATCAGGAGCGCGAGCGGCACGACCGCGCTCGCCTTGATCGACATGCCGAGCGCCAGGGCGATCGCGGACAGGAGCTCCCGCTTGGCGAACAGCAGCGACACGGCGCATGCCACGAAGAACGCCACGAGCATGTCGTTGTGGCCGCCGCCGACGACGTGGTAGATCACGATCGGGTTACAACCGATCATCGCGATCGCGAAGGCCGTCCGCTCGGGGCGGACGCGCTGCACGAGCCGGCCGACGACCGCGATCGTGCCGAGGCTCGCGGCCGCCGCGAGCAACTGGAAGCTCGTCACGACCTCGCTCGGCTTCTTCACGACGCTCGTCATGAGCGCGGACATCCAGGTGAACAGGGGTCCGTACACCGACGTGGTGCTGCGCCAGCCCGGCCACGTCAGCGGGAACAGGCTGTTCAGCGGGAAGTCGCTCGGCGTCGCCCCGTACGGGTTGGCGCGGTACGTGCTCACGATCCGCCCGTAGAAGGCATAGCTGTAGACGTCTCGCGAGAACAGGAGCGGGAGCATCAGCACGACCGCATGGAACGCGAGCACGAGCACGACGACCGTGCGCACCGGCACCCGGCCGGCCCAGGCTTCACGGATCAACAGGACGAAACCGATCGCGGCGCTCATGGTCGCGAGCAGACCGACGACCATCAACCCCGTGATCCCGAGGTGTCCGAGGCCGAGCACGCCGGAGAGCCAACGCAACGGGTTCGCCGCCTCCATCCCCGTGGGGAGCACCGGATAGAACGGCGAGTTCGGCGTGGCCGAGACGATCGCGACGAAGAACATGCCGATGATCGACGCGGCGACCGCCCGCTTCGCGTTGCGGACGAGCGCGTAGGGACGTTCCGGGGTCAGCTGCACGGTGGGTCGGAATCTACCCGAGCCGAGGAGATCGAACGTCTGGATGACGAAGCCAGGGGCCCTTCGTGACCGTATCTCCACGCCTCGAACCCCTCCCCCCGTGGCCAGACGGTACCCAGCGCCGTGCAGAAGCGCAACCGTTGGGGCGCAGGGCCCGTATGCTGCGGCGTTGGCATGTCCGTGATCGAGCTGACCGACGTTTCGGTGGCGCTCCCCGGGGGGTGGACGCTCTTCGAAGGCGTGTCGTTCCGGGTCCCCGACGGCCAGCACGCCGCGCTGATCGGCGCCAACGGCATCGGCAAGTCCACGTTACTGCGGATCATCGCCGGAGAGGACCGGCCCACCGCGGGAACGATCCGCGTCGACGGCCGCGTCGGTCTGATGCGGCAGTTCATCGGCTCGGACGCCCGTCCGACGACGGTGCGCGAGTTCCTCCTCGCCTACAGCGACTCGGACGTGCGCAGGGCGGCCGAGCGGCTGCGGGCCGCCGAAGTCAGGCTCGTGACGGGCGGCACGGACGAGCGCGTCCAGCTCGCGTACGCGGATGCGCTCGCCGCGTGGGATCACGCCGGCGGGTACCGGGCGGAGGTCGTCTGGGACAAGGCCGCGCATGCCGCCTTCGGGGGCGGCTACCCCGAGAGCGCGGACCGGCCGATCGGCACGCTGTCTGGTGGCGAGCGCAAACGGCTGGCGCTGGAAGCGATCTTCACCGGCGCCTTCGACGTCGTCGTGCTCGATGAGCCCGACAACACGCTCGACATCGCGGGCAAGACGTGGCTCGAGGAGCAGATCCGGGCGGAGCCGCGCACCGTGCTGTTCGTCTCCCACGACCGCACCGTCCTCGATCGGGCGGCCACGCGGATCGTCACGCTCGAGGGGAAGGCTGCGTGGACGCATCCGGGCAGCTTCTCGACCTACGCCGAGGCCCGCGATGCCCGCGTCGAGCGGCTCGACGAACGGCATCGGCGGTTCGAGGAAGAACGTCAGCGCCTGACCGACATGGTGAAAGAGATGAAGCGCAAGGCGGCGTACAACGACGGGTGGGCATCGAAGGCGCGCTCCGCCGAGCATCGCCTCGAGCGGTTCCAGGAACAGGAGAAGCCGCCCGACAAGGCGGCCGTGCAGAGCGTCCGGATGGCGATCGACGGCGGTCGCACGGGGAAGGTCGCGTTCCGAGCGCGCGGGCTCGAGATCACCGGTATCGTGCGGCCCTTCGACGCCGAGTTCCGGTTCGGCGAGCGCTGGGGTGTGATCGGGCCGAACGGAACGGGCAAGACGCACTTCCTGCGGCTGCTCGCCGGCGGCGCCGTGGTGCACGCCGGCGAGTGGAAGCTCGGGGCGCGCGTGGAGCCTGCGCTGTTCGCGCAGCTCCACGAGCGCCCCGACGTGGGCGACCAGCCGATCCTCGACGTCGTCCTGAAGAAGGGGTTCGCGCGCTCGCGCGCGTTCTCGACGCTGCGTCGGTACGAGCTCGACCACGTCTCCGGGAACCCGTTCGAGCTCCTCTCGGGGGGGCAGCAGGCGCGGTTCCAGATCCTGCTGATGGAGATCGACTCTCCGACGATGCTGCTGCTCGACGAGCCCACGGACAACCTGGATGTCGCGTCCGCGGATGCGCTCGAGGAGGCGCTCGTCCGCTACGAGGGGACCGTCGTCGCCGTGACGCACGACCGGTGGTTCATGCGGCTGATGGATCGCTTCTTGTTCTTCGACGACGACGGCGAAGTCCGGGAGCTGCTCGAGTCTCCGTACGACGTGGCCGTGCGGTGACGGCCGGAGAGGTGCTCGCCCTCTGGGGCGCGACCGTTCGCGTCGGCGGGCGGACGATCCTCGGGCCCGTCGATCTGACGGTGCGCGCCGGAGAGCACTGGGTCGTGCCGGGACCGAACGGCAGCGGCAAGACGACGCTCCTGGCCCTCGCCGGCGGATGGCGGCAGCCATCCGCCGGCGAGGTCCGCGTGCTCGGTTCGAGCCTCGGGCACGTGGACGTGCGGCGCCTCCGCACGCTGATCGGGCACGTATCGCACGCGGTCGCCGACCGGCTGCGACCGGAGCTGCCGGTCGAGGACGTCGTGCTGACCGGCAAGGCATCGGTGCTGGAGACCTGGTGGCAGGTCCTCACCGACGACGACCGATCGCGGGCACGCGCGTTGCTCGACGACGTCGGATGCCTGGACCTCGCGACGCGCCCGCTGGGGACGTGCTCGTCCGGCGAGCGCCAGCGGGTGCTGATCGCCCGCGCTCTCTTCGGCGCGCGCCCGCTGCTCCTGTTCGACGAGCCGGCCGCGGGCCTCGACCTGCCGGCGCGGGAGCAGCTGCTCGCCGCGATGACCGCGGCGGCGACAAGGGACGATCCGCCGACGACCGTGCTCGCCACGCACCACCTGGAGGAGATCCCGACCACGGCGACCCACGCCGCGCTCCTGCGCGGCGGTCGTCTGGTCGGGATCGGCCGCGCGGCCGACGTCCTGACGGACGCCGGCCTCTCGGCCTGCTACGGGCTGGACGTCCTGGTTGAGCGGCGAGACGGACGGTGGTGGGCTCGGGCTCGATGAGCCTCAGGCGTCGAACGCCACGGCCCGGTCCTCGCGACGACGCCGCTTCGGCGTCATCGCGCGCCCGAGCAACGCGATCGCCCCGGCGATCGCGAGCGTGAAGAGCGAGACGATCCCGACGATCGACAGCATGACGACGGTGGCGTTCGCCTGATCGGGGGCCGACCCAGCGCCTTTGACCATCGCGTAGATGGTGAGCGCGATCCAGATCGTCGTCGGAATCAGGAACGGCAGTGCCGCCAGGAAGGTCACGGCGACGATCGCGATGGAGATCGCGATGCCTCGATGCTCGTGCACCGGCCGAGCCTAGCAGCGCGCCGCCGGCTGGGAAGATGGACGACATGCTCGGGCTCGACCTGTCGGACGAACGCGCCGCGAGACGGCTGGGCGTCGTCGCGGTCTGGGCCGCGACGTTCGCGTGGGCATGGGGGTACGTCCTCGTCAAGTGGAGCACGCTCGACGGACTGCACTTCGCGATGTTCCGGCTCTGGGCCGGCGCCGTCATCTCGTGCGTCGCGATGCTCCTCACGCGCCGGCGGCTCTCGTGGACCGCGTTCCGCTCGTGCGCCCTGGGCGGGGTGTTCTTCGCCGCCGATATCGGTCTGGGCTTCACCGCGATCAAGCACACGACGATCGCCGACGTGGCCGTGATCGGCGCCCTCGCACCCGTCGCGATCGTGATCGTGTCGGCGCGCCGGCTCCATGAGCGCATCGCGGTCCGCGACTGGATCCTGGTCGGCGTGTCGTTCGCGGGGGTGATCGTCGTCGCGATCGCGTCGTCCGGGCTACCGAGCTGGAGCCCGTTCGGGGATCTGCTCGCCGCATGTGGGATCGTGACCTGGAGCGCCTACTGGTTCTTCTCGCGACGCGTCCGCGACCGTGTTGATCCCATCGTGTACTTCGCGTGCGTGATGATCGCCGCCGCCCTCGTCATGACGCCGACCGCGATCATCACGAGGGGCTTCCCCGACTGGCCCGCGGCCCGAGATCTGGTCGCGATCTGGGGCGTGGCGCTCGTCCCCGGCTTCGTCGGGCACACGCTCGTGATCTGGTCGCACCGGCACGTGGAGTCGTGGCGATCGGCGCTGATCACGCATGGCTCCCCGGTGATCACCGTGACGCTTGCCTGGATCGTGCTCGGGGAGCCGTTGACGCCGCTCGTGGTGATCGGGGGCGCGATCGTGATCGCGGCGACGGGAGCCGTGCTGGTCTCGGCGGCGCGCCGAGATGCGCGGGCGGACCTGGACGAGGCGACCGAGCGAGTGAGCTGACGCCCTCAGACGGGCACGGCGTCGTCGGGGCGTGGCGGGGGCGAGGTCCGCGAGGGTTTGGGCGTCTTGCTCCCACTGATCGTCAGCAGGATCCCGCCGACGAGGATCACCAAGCCGACCACGAGCAGGCCGACGCTGATCGGGCCGAGGGCCGGCATGCCGATCGAGCCCGACGCGGTGACGGAGACATCCGCCGATCCGTCGGCGTTCATGATCACCATCGTCCAGTCGCCACCCGTGACGGTCCACTGGAAGGTCGCGGTGGAACCTTGCGCCTTCGCGACCCAGAAGGACTGCTCCTCGGGCGGCGGGGGCGTGCGCCTCCCACCGCCGCCGGGCTCCGTCTTCAACCCGCCCGGCCAGTTGACCTGGACGATCCGATCGACCCGCACCCCGCGCAGGTACTTGGTCACGTCGGCCGCCGGCCCGATCCCGGCGAAGACGTCGCCGTCGTGGCCGCCGACGGTCACGCCGACGGTCGCGGCGAAGCTTCCCGTCGAAGCCAGGTTCCGATCCACGTCCAGCGTCTCGAGCACGAGCGCATGTCCGCTCGTGTCCCCGTTCGTCGCGGGGAGCGTGAAGGTGCCGTCGGTCCCGACGAGGACGAGCAGGGCGACGCCGCCGAGCGTCAAGAACAACCCGATCAGCAGCACGGGGATCCCGAACCCGAGTTTCAGTCCCCGCTTCACGGTGGTCATCCTCCCACGGTCCTCCGCCGCCATCGTTGACCCGGCGGGGGAAGGGGAGTAGGTGATGGCCATCGGATGACCCAGGGACCGCAAAGCACCCGGCTCGATCGGATCGTGGCGGCCACGCCCGCATCGCGCGACCGGGTCGTCGACTTCCTCCGCGCGGCGAGCATCGTCGCCGTCGTCTTCGGGCATTGGTTCATCGGCATCGTCTGGTGGCAGGACGGGGTCCTGCGGACGACGAGCGCCGTCGGTGTGACGACCGGTCTCTGGCTCGCCACGTGGTTCTTCCAGGTGATGCCCGTGTTCTTCTTCGTCGGCGGGTTCTCGAACCTGGTCTCGCTCGATGCGTCGCGGCGCCGTGGCGATCCGGACGCGCGGTTCGTGCGGACCAGGGTCACGCGCCTGCTCCGCCCGTCCCTCGTGTTCTTCGTCGTGTGGTCCGTGGTCATCGTCGCGATGCACCTGTTCGACGTCGGTGCGCCGACCGGCCCGCGGATCTGGCCGGGGACGAGGCTCCTCCGGCTGTTCCTTCCACCGGGAGCGACCCTCCCGTTCGGACCGTTGTGGTTCCTCGCCATCTATCTGGTGATCGTCTGCGTCGCGCCCTGGATGGTCGATCTGCATCGCCGCTTCCGGTGGCGGGTTCCGGCCGCCATGGCGATCGGAGCGGTGCTCTCCGACGTGATCGGGTTCCAGTTCGAGATCTCGTGGGTGCGGTGGGCGAACGTCGCCTTCGTCCTGCTCTTCCCGCACCAGCTCGGCTTCTTCTACGCGGACGGGACGTTCGAACGGCTGCCCAGACTCGTCTTCTGGGCGATGGTCGCGATCGGGCTCGGCGGCCTCGTGCTCCTCACGAACCCCCCGTTCTGGGAGATCTTCGGCGACGCCAGGTTCGACTGGTTCCCGGGCATCGGCGCGTACCCCAAGTCCCTGCTCGGCACTGACGTCGAGCTCGTGTCCAACGCGTACCCGCCGACCGTGTGCTTCCTCCTGGGCGGGGTGTGGTCGATCGGGGCGATCATGCTGCTCCGGCCGGCCCTGGCGCGGTGGCTCGAAGACCCGGGGCCGTGGAAGGTCACGATCTTCCTGAACGGCGTGATCATGACGCTGTTCCTGTGGCACATGACCGCCTACCTCTTCACCGTCCTGACGCTCTGGCCGCTAGGCTTCGGTCAGCAGCACGACAGCACCGCCGGGTGGTGGCTGGAGCGGCCGCTCTGGATCGGGCTCTCGGCGGTCTACCTCGCCGGTCTCGTCGCGATCTTCGGACGGTTCGAGCGGCCGCGCGAGCGAGCCGCGCCGGCGTAGGGCGTTGCGTCCCGGCGCCCCCGCGGCAGCCCGCTTGCGGCCCACCCGATACTGGCCCGTGGGTGCTACCGTCGAGCGATCGTGGATGTCGACGAGCGGGCGGGCACGGGGTCGGCCACGATCGCGGCCGGGACGTCGGCCATGACGTCAGCAGGACGGCGAGCGCTGATCCTGACGGCGGCCGGGATCGTGGCGATGGCGATCGTCGCCGCCACGCCCGGCTCTCCGTACCAGCCGCGGCTCACCGCACGTGGCCAACCGCACGGGATCGTCCGCGACGTGGCGGTCTGGCTGCACCTGGACCGTATCCCGGGGGATCCGGTGTTGGCGGTGGGAGTGCTCGCGATGCTCTTGGCGACGGGAGCGTTCCTGTACCTGTTACAGGCGGCCTTCCGAGGCGAGGTCTCCGTGCGCGGCGTCGCGGCGCTCGTGGTGTGCGCCCACGCCTTGTTGCTGCTGGTGCCCTTGCTGTTCTCGCGGGACGTGTACTCCTACGCCTTCTACGGGAGGATCGCAGGGATCTACCACGGGAACCCGTACGTCCAGACGCCGCTGGACCATTCGGGCGACGTCCTGTGGAACCTGGTGGGTCCCCGTTGGGTCGACACGCCCGCTTACTACGGTCCCGGGTGGACGTCGCTATCCGCGATGCTCTCCCGGTTCCTGCCGCACCCGATCGATCACGTCGAGGCCTACCGGTACCTTGCGATCGCGGCGAGCCTCGCCACCTGCGGCGTGATCGTGTGGATCGTGCATCGTCTGTGGCCGGCCCGGACGGCGTTCGCGCTCGCCGCCTTCGGCGCGAACCCGGTCGTGCTCTTCCATGCGGCGGGCAGCGGCCACAACGATCTGCTCGTCGCGCTGTCGATCGTCGGAGCGTTCGCGCTTCTCGTCTCCAAGCGGGAGCTCACGGCCGTCGCCGTCCTCACCCTGGGCGCGTTGATCAAGGTCACGGCGTCGCTGCCGCTGCTGTTGCTGCTCGTGTGGTGCGTGGCTCGCCGTCCGCCTGAGGAACGCCGGCGCGCCGCGCTCACGCACGTCGGCCTCTCGCTCGGGATCGCCGTGGCGTTCGCGCTTCCGTACTTCCAGCTGAAGGATCCGACGCTCGGCATGCTCGGGCTCGTCGGTCAGACCGGCTGGCTCGCGCCGCCGACCGTGATCGGGCAGGTCGTCGACTGGTTGAGCTTCCACACGCTGGGTTGGGTCGTGCGCGCCGGCGCGGTCGTGCTCCTCGCGTGGTGCGTCGGCATGCTCGGCCGGGAGGTGTGGCGCAGGGCGTCGAGGGGTGGGATGTCGGGACAGGAGCAGGCGGCCGTGTGGGGATGGGCGCTGGCGTTGCTGATGTTGCTCGGTCCGATCCTGCTCCCGTGGTACGTGGTTTGGGGATTGCCGCTCGTGTGGGCGGTCCCGCGGATCCCTCGGACGGCCGTGATCGCGACGAGCTCGTTGCTCGGCGTCACGTTGTGGTCTGCCGAGGCCCTGCGGTACCCCGGCGCGTTCCAGCTCAACCTCTGGATCGGCTACCTGATCGTCGTGCCGATCCTGGCGGTGATGCTCCTGCTCATCGTTCGAGATCTCCGCTCACGGATCGAGCTTGGCCGGCTCTTCGAGGACGAGTTCGCTCGGCCGGCGCCGACGATGCTCGCCGGCGAGCCGGCCGACGAGGAGCGCGTACCCGAGGCCCCCGGCGACGACGCAGGCGATGCGGACGGTTCCCCCCCGATCCAGATCGGCGCCGACGCGCTCTAGACCGAGCGCGGTCAGGGTCAAGATCGCGGAGCCGAACGCGGGGGCGACGGCCAGCGCGGCCGCGGCGTCGCGGGCACGGTCGCCGAAGGCCCACCAGGCCCATCCCCCGCCGAGCAGCAGCAACAGCAGCAACGTCCGGACCGTCGCGTGCGAGATCGTGGTCGGGTCCGACGCGACGAGCTCGCCCTCGCCGATCGCGAGCGAAGCGGGGATCGTCACGTTCGTCGCGAGCCTGCCCTCCCACGCCGTGAGGCCAGCCGTGGTGAGCGCGCCGGGGTCCCCGTCGAGCTCGCGGACCACGAAGACGGCGCGCGGCCCATGCGGAAGGCTCGCGAGCGAGTCCGCCGACGCGAGGTCGTAGACCGCGTCGCCGCGCTGGGTGGGACGTCCCGCGAGGAGGTCGTCGGCCGTCCCCAGGAACATCGAGACGTCCGCGGCGCGCTCCGGAGGGAGCGCGGCGCGGGCGACGTTCAGGCCGTGCGAGAACCGGAACAACGCGCGGTCGATGTCGGGGTCGTCGGCGACGAACACGAGCGGCGTCCCTGCGGGCGTCGTCGCGGCGATCCGGCCGGCGTAGGTAACGTCCGTGAGCTCGTCGGGCGATACGTACGTCAGTTGCGCGCGCCAGTCGCGCATCGCGGGCAGCACGATCAACGTCACCAGCACGATCGCGATCGACCAGGCGAACCCCGGCCATCTGATCCGTTGGCCGATCCGGTCGCCGATCCACACGAGGCCGAACCCAGCCAGGATCGGCAGGCAGAAGGCGAACGTGAGGAGGCGGTCCGGCGGGAACCAGCCGCTGATCACGCCGATCGGAAGGGCGGCCGCCGTGACGAGCGCCCACGCCACCAGGAACCGGCGGACGAAGCCCCTCGAGCGATCGCTCCCGGCCACGGCCAGCGCGGTCGTCATGAACGGCGCGTACCGCCTCCAGTTCTCGACGAGGCGGTCGAGGTAGACACGGCGGAGCTCTGCCCACTGGCCGGTCCGTCGGAGCATCGCGTCGAGGGAGGTGTCGCCGGCCAGCCGCGCGGGACCCACGAGCGTGGCGAGGATCCCGGCGCCGACGAAACCGGCGCCGCCGCCGAGCGCGGCGAGCACGCGGCCCATGTCCTGGCGGTCGTAGGCAGCATCGGCGACTTCGCCAACCGGAGGTCGGCTCCGGCGCCACGACCAGGCGGCGGTGGCGACGAGGACCGCCGCCGCGACCACGAAGAACTCGGGATGGGCGAGCCCGCCGCCGCCCAGGAGCAGCGCCGCCGCGACGGTTCCCCGTCGCGTCCGGCGCGCGAGGGCGGCGGCGGCCGTGAGGAACGCCGCCACGAGTGCCAGGTTCGCGAGGTAGCCGGCGCCGAGGAACGTCGTCCAGGCGCCCGCGAGGACGGCGCCGGCGAGCCACGCGAGGCGTGGGGGCTCGCCGGCATCAGCGCGTACTGCACCCCCGCGACCGCCGGGACCAGACCGATGCCCAGCGTCGTCGCGACCGTCGGGATCAGCGCGGGCAGGCCCGGTCGTGCGCCCACGAGGGAGATGCCCTCGGCGGCGCCGACGCGCGACCACCACAGGTACACCGGCATGTCCGATCCGACGGCGAACGGATAGTGGTGCACGAGCGTCGGCCACACCGCCACGCGGAGGAACACGACCCCGAGCGCGATCACGAGGACCACGTCCACCGCCGCGCGGACGGAGTCGCTGCGCGACCGGCGCGTCGTGTCGGGCGTCGTCGTCTCGATGGTGGTCACGGCCGCCCGGCGACGGTATCACCGAGGTCCGCGCGCGGGGCCGGAACCGGAGGCGCTTAGTAGCATCGCCGGCATGCTCGACCGCGAGTTGGTCGCCGACGTCCTCTCCGCCGCACGACGCAAGGGCGGTGACTTCGCGGAGGTCTTCGTCGAAGAGCGCTCATCGACCTCGATCCGTCTGGACGACGGGAAGGTCGAGGAGCTCACCACCGGTCTCGATCGCGGCGCCGGCGTCCGCGTCGCCCAGGGCACGACCTACGGATACGCGTACTCGAACCGGCTCGATCGCGACGCGTTGCTCGATGCCGCCGCGGCGGCGAGCGCGGCCCTCGGCGGAGACGCGGCCGGCTCCGTCGTCGACCTCACCGAGCGGTTCGGGCCCGGCACGAACCGCGCCGAGCGCGGCGCGAACAGCGTCGCGGCCGCCGCCAAGGTCGCGTGGCTCCGCGAGGTGGACGAGGTTGCCCGCGCGAAGAGCCCTGAGGTTGTCCAGGTAACGGGGATCTACTTCGATTCCCTGCAGCGGCGTCTGATCGCCGCCTCGGACGGCAGGTGGGTCGACGAGGAGCGACCGCGGATCCGCCTGGTCGCGCAGGTCGTCGCCAAGCGGGGCGATGTGATCCAGACCGGATGGGACGGTCCCGCCGCATGCGCCGGCGTCGAGTTCCTGGACGCGCACCCGCCCCGCGTGACCGCAGAACGCGCCGCGAGCCGCGCCGTTACGATGCTTGACTCGATCCCGGCGCCGGCCGGCGAGATGGCGGTGGTCGTCGCGAACGGGTGCGGAGGCGTGCTGTTCCACGAGGCCGTCGGCCATCCCCTCGAGGCCGACGCCGTGGACAAGGAGGCCTCGGTGTATCGCCGCCGCGTCGGCGAGCGGTGCGCGAGCGAGCTGATCGACGGCGTCGACGACGCGACGATCGCGAACGGCTGGGGCTCGTACGACTTCGATGACGAGGGCGAGCCCTCACAGCGCACCGAGCTCTTCCGCGAAGGAGTCCTGCAGGGCTTCCTCCAGGATCGCCTCCGCGCTCGGAAGATGGGTGTCCAGCCGACCGGGAACGGACGGCGGGAATCCTACGCGCACCCGCCGATCGTGCGGATGACGAACACGAACATCCTCCCGGGCAAGGAGGACCCCGACGAGGTGATCCGATCGACGGAGCGCGGCGTCTACGTCCGTGGGCTCGGCGGCGGGCAGGTCAACCCCGCCACCGGCGACTTCGTGTTCGGCGTCTCGGAGGGCTACCTGATCGAGAACGGCGAGGTCACGAAGCCGGTGCGCGGCGCGAACCTGATCGGGCGCGCGATCGAAGTCATGAGCTCGGTCGACGCCGTCGGGAGCGACTTCGAGACGTGGGAAGGCGTCTGCGGCAAGGACGGGCAGGGGGCGCCGGTCGGCAGCGGCTCGCCCACGCTCCGGATCGCCAAGATCACCGTCGGGGGCACGGGTGCCTGATCTCGGCGAGCTCGTCCACGCCGCGGTCGGCGTCGCCGACGGCGAGGAACAGGTCGAGGCCTACGCCGAGGAGGGTCGACAGACCGAGGTCAGCGCGCTCCGCGGCGAGGTCGAGGGGATGACGTTCTCGGAGTCACGAGGACTCGGGGTCCGCGTGATCCGCGACGGCCGCCTCGGCTACGCGTGGGCGGCCGACCCCTCCCTCGACGAGGCGCAGGAGACGGTCTGGCGAGCGCGGGACAACGCCGCGCTCGCGGAGCCCGACGAGCACAACGGGCTCCCCGACGCCGAGGCGATCTCGCCGATGCCGGAGATCTTCCGCGAGGACAGCGCCAACGTCAGCGCCGACGACAAGGTCCGTATGGCGCTCGACCTCGAGCGGTACACCGTTTCGCGCGACCCGCGCGTGACCAAGGTCGACTTGGCACAGGTCGGCGACGCGGTCTCGCGGGTCGCGATCGCCTCGACCACCGGCGTCGACGTCGAGTACGCCCGCACCGATGCGTGGACCCTCGCGGTGACCCTCGCCGTCGAGGGCGAGGAGACCCAGACCGGCTTCTCCTACTTGATCACGCGCGGGCTCGACGTCCTCTCGTGGGAGCCGGTCGCCGACGAGGCCGTCGACCGCGCCGTCGCGATGTTGGGCGCCACCAAGCCGCCCACCGCGAAGGTGCCCGTCGTGCTCGACCCGTTCGCCGCGTCCAACTTCCTCGGTGTGCTCGCCGGCGCACTCAACGCGGAGAACGTGCTCAAGGGCAGGTCGCTGTTCGCGGACATGGCCGGTCGGGCGGTCGGGTCCCGGGTGTTCACCCTGGTCGACGACGGCCGCCGTCTGGACGGTCCGGGTGCGTGTCCGTTCGATTCGGAGGGCGTCCCGAGCGGCCGCACCGAGCTGTTCACCGGAGGGACGCTGAACGGGTTCCTCCACGATACGTACACGGCGCGGCGCACGGGCGACGGCCAGCGCTCGACCGGCAACGCGAAGCGCGGTGGCTACCGCTCCGCCCCGGGCGTCGGGACGTCCAACTTCTTCGTGGATGCGGGCGAGCTGTCTTTCGAGGAGCTCCTGGCGAAGGCGGGGGGCGGCGTGCTGATCCGCGACGTGTCCGGCGCGCACTCGGGGGCGAACCCGATCAGCGGCGAGTTCAGCGTGGGCGCGACCGGGCTCCGGGTCGAGGGCGGCGCGACCGGGGAGCCGCTCCGCGAGATGACGATCGCCTCGACGCTCCCCGAGATGCTGGCCGCGGTCGCCGGAGTTGGGAGCGACCTCCGCTTCTTCTCGAGCGTGGGGACCCCGTCGATCCTGATCGGCGAGATGACCCTCGCCGGCGTCTGATCCTCAGATCGTCGCCGAGCGGACGCCGGTCGCGATCAGAAGGAGCACCAACGCCGCCACGACCAGCCGGTAGACCATGAACACCAGGAAGTCGTGGCGCCGCAGGTACCGGAGCAGGAACCAGATCACGACGAACCCACTCACCGCCGAGGCAACGAACCCCCAGAAGAACTGCGCGCCGTAGCCCTGGAGCCCGTCCTGGAGGACATCCAGCGACTTGTACAGGCCGGCGCCGGCGATGATCGGGATCGCGAGCAGGAACGACGCCCGCGCGGCCGCCTCGCGCTCGATCCCGATCAGCCGCGCGGCCGTGATCGTCACGCCCGAGCGCGACACGCCGGGCTGGAGCGCGAGCGCCTGGGCGGTTCCGAGGAACAGCCCCGTCCGCGGCCCGACCGTCTCGAACGAGCGGTCCTGCCGACAGACCCGGTCGACCACGTAGAGGACGATGCCGAAGCAGGCGAGCATCGTCGCGATCAACCAGGGCTCGCCGAGCTTGTCCTCGATCGTGCTCTCGAACAGCGCGCCGGCGAGCGCCCCTGGGATCGTCCCGATCGCGAGCGCCCAGGCGAACCGTTCGTCCGGTGTTCTGATGGCGCGGGCCCCGAGCGAGGCGAACCACGCCTTGAGGTAGCGCCACAGGTCGCCGCGGAAGTAGATGACGGCGCCCAGCAACGTCCCCATATGCAGGGCGACGTCGAAGGTCTTGTTGAGCGCGGGATCCTGCACGATCGACCACCCGAACATCCACGGGACCAGGATCAGATGGCCGCTGCTGGAGATGGGCGCGAACTCGGTGATGCCCTGGGTCAGTCCCAGGACGATCGCCTGCAGGATGGTCAATACGCGTCCTTCCGGGTCGGGAGGCGCGCCGAGTCTATCCGGGGGTCGGAACCGCTCCGGGCGAGGGAGTTGGAGAAGGTGTCGCGCTGGTCCCGGCACCGACCGCCACCAAGGCGAGCGTTCCGGTCGCGTTCGCCTGCAGCAGCAGCCGCGCGGCGGTGGCATCGACGTCGAGCGTCACGACCGTGCCGGTATCGCCACCGAAACCGGACGCGACCGGCTCGATCCGGAGGACACGGAGGTCCTCCCCGACGAGCTCGGTGTAGGGACGCGCGCCGCCGAACGTCGCGAACGCGTCGACGCGATCGGCCGTGGTCAGTCCATCGGGGATCGACGCGAACGTGGCGCTCACGACGAGACGACCTGGTCCGACGGCGCCCGCGAGGACGCTGCGCCCGGTCCGTGCGCTCGACAGCGCTTCGCCCTCCGGGACCGCCGAGGACACGACGAGCCCCACGGCATCGTTCACGGACGACATCGCCATCGGTGGCGAGTACGCCGCGGGCATGGTGACCACGCGGAGGTCATCCGCGGAGAGCATCGTCCCCGCCTCGACATCGTGGGACGCCACGACGACCTCGGCCGACGGACCCGGGTCGATGCCGCCGCCCGCCCGTGCGGCGTCGCCGCGCACCAGCAGGAAAGAAGAGACGGCGCACGCCGCAGCGATCGAGAGGAACACCTTGGACGACCTGGGGAGCTTGCGTTGGAGGGAGAACCCGCGCGGGATCTGCATGGCTGCGAACCTATGCGGGGATGCACATCCCGGCTGTGATCGGGGTCACGTCAGTCGACCGGTCGCAGGTGGTCTTTCTTCTTCGGGTCGAGCGGCAGCGCCCGCACTCGGAACTCCTCGAGCTGGTCGCGGCCGACGATCAGCGCGACCGACTCACGGATCCGTTCGCCGGTCTGCTCGGGATCTTCTTCGCTGACGAACGCGAGCTCCACGCGGATCAGTTGCCGGGGCATGTCACGAGGATACGGGCGCGAGCCCGCGAAGAGGAACCGAGCCGCTACGCGCCCTCGTGGCCGGTTCCGCCGAGCGCGTTCGCACAGTCGCAGCCCTCGCGATCCGCCGGCACCTTGGGGATGGCCGCGAACAGCAGGTCCCGGAGCGCGTCGATGTTCTCCCCGAAGACCTTCAGCACCTCGGCGTGCGACACGGGGGCGATCCCGTCCACGCCCACGTCGTAGTCCGTGACGAGCGCCACGTTCGCGAAGCACAGCTGCAGCTCCTTCGCGAGCGCGACCTCGGGGAACTGCGTCATCCCGATCACGTCCCCGCCTGCGTTCGCGAACATCTTCGACTCGGCCCGCGTCGAGAACCGAGGTCCCTCGATCACCGCCATCGTCCCGCCGACGCGATGCTCGATCCCGTTCTCCATCGCCGCGTCGACGAGTGTCTGCCGCAGCACCGGACAGTACGGGTCGGCGAACGAGATGTGCGTGGTGACCGGGCCGTCGTAGAACGTGTTGTCGCGGGACTTGGTGAAGTCGATCGCCTGATCGCACACGACGAAGGTCCGCGGCGGGATGTCGCGGCGGAGTGACCCGGCCGCCGATGGTCCGAAGATCCGCGTGACCCCGAGCTCCCTCATCGCCCAGACGTTCGCCCGGTAGGGGACGCGGTGCGGCGGGAACTCGTGGTCGACGCCGTGCCGAGGGATGAAGGCGACGCGCCGGCCGCCGACGGTTCCGACCGTGACCGGCGCCGCCGGCTTGCCGTACGGCGTGTCGACCGCGATCTCCTCCGGGTCTTCGAGGAAGGCGTAGAACCCTGACCCCCCGAAGACCCCGATCTCCGCGGTCATCATGAGCCCGTTCCTTCTTTCGACGCGCCGGACGTGGAGCTCGTCGACTCCTTCTTGCCGGCCGCGGCGTCGCCCTTGCCGTCGCCCGACGCCGCCGGCTTCTTGGCGTCCTTGTCCGGTTTGCCCTTGTCCGAGCCCTCGTCCGGCCGCTTCGCCTTCTTCCCGTGGTCGGTCGCGTAGAACCCGGAGCCCTTGAAGGCGATGGCCGGCACCGCGAACACCTTCCGGAGTGGCCCGCCGCACTCGGGGCACATCGCGAGCGGCTCGTCCGTCATCTTCTGGACGATGTCGAAGGTGTGCCCGCAATCGCGGCAGGAGTATTCGTACGTGGGCATGGCCTGGGCAAAGTGTACCGACGGCCTGAACGTCGGCCGTGCGGCGTAGGTCGGTACGACGATTTGCGCTCGCGCCGGGTGCGCGTATCGTTCGCGTTCCGCGGGTAACGGGGGGAGCCATGAAAGTACGGAAGGCGGTCATCCCGGCGGCCGGGCTGGGCACGCGGTTCCTCCCGGCGACCAAGGCGCAGCCCAAGGTCATGCTCCCCGTGATCGACGTCCCGGCGATCCAGCTCGTCGTCGAGGAAGCCGCGCGCGCCGGGATCGACGACGTCCTGATCGTGACCGGGCGGGGACAGCGCGAGATCGAGGACCACTTCGACCGGAACCTGGAGCTGGAACGGTTCCTCGAGGAGAAGTCGAAGTTCGACGAGCTCAAGAAGATCCGCCAGATCGCGGAGATGGCGGAGGTCCACTACATCCGTCAGAAGGAGGCGCTGGGGCTCGGGCACGCGGTCTCGATCGCCCAGGCGCACGTCGGCGACGAACCGTTCGTGGTGATGCTCGGCGACGACCTGATCCACCCGAACAAGCCCCTGCTCGCGGAGATGCTCCGGGCCCACGACCGGTTCGGACGGAGCGTGCTTGCGGCGATGGAGGTCAGCAAGCACGACATCTCGATGTACGGCTGCATTGAGCCCGAGTCGTTCGAGGACGACCTGGTGCGGATCCTGTCGATCATCGAGAAGCCCTCACCGGAGGAAGCGCCATCCAACCTGGCCGCGATCGGACGCTACGTCTTCACCCCGGAGATCTTCGGCGCGCTCCGGCGGACGACGCCGGGCCACGGCGGCGAGATCCAGCTGACCGACGCGATCAACCTGTTGGCGCAGGAGCAGGCGGTCTATGCGTACCGGTTCGAGGGAGGGCGGTACGACGTCGGGAATCCCCTCGACTACTTGAAGGCGACGGTCGAGCTCGCGGCCGAGCGCGAGGACCTGGGGCCGGAGTTCCGGACGTGGCTCGCCGAGTTCGTTCAGCGGGCCAAGCTCATCTGAGTCGTCGCGGGTTCGGCCGAACGGGTCCCGCCGAACAGATCCCGCCGAACGCCTGAGTACACTCCCGGGATGGCCGAGCGGCACGTCCACGATCACGATTCCGCCGAGGGCCTGATCTCCCTCGAAGAGGCGCGGGAGCGCGTGCTGTCCCGGATCGAACCGCTTCCGCCGATCGAGCTGCCGCTCACCGACGCGTACGGCTGCGTGGCGGCGGCCGACATCGTCTCCAGGGTGGACCTGCCCGAGTTCGCGTCGTCGGCGATGGACGGGTTCGCGGTGCGTGCCTCCGACATCGTCGGAGCCACGCCCGCGAACCCGACCGAGCTCAAGGTCGTCGGGAACGCGTTGATCGGGCAGCGGCCGGAGGCGACGGTCGGGATGGGCGAGGCCGTCGCGATCGCGACGGGCGCGCCCATCCCGGCCGGCGCCGACGCCGTCGTCCCCAAGGAGAACACCGACGCACGCGATCACGACCTGGTGCGGGTCTTCGAGGCCGTCGCGGAGGGCCGGCACGTTCGGCCGCGCGGCGAGGACGTCCACGAGGGCGATGTCCTCGTCCCGGCGGGCAAGCGCCTCAGCGCGGGGGAGCTCGGACTGCTCGCGAACGCCGGCGTGCCGCACCCGCTCGTGCATCCGCGGCCGCGCGTGATCGTGCTCTCGACCGGCGACGAGCTCATCCCGCCGACCGAGCACCCGCACTTCGGTCAGGTGCGCGACTCCAACGCGTACACGATCTTCGGATCGCTCCGTGAGTCCGGAGCGATCCCGGTCCTCGCCGGGATCGTCAAGGACGATCCCGACTCCCTCAAGGACACCGTGTTCAACTTCGAGATCCAGGCGGACGCCTTCGTCTCCTCCGGCGGCGTCTCGGTCGGGGAGCGCGACGTCGTCAAGAAGGCGTTCTTCAAACGAGGCGACATCGATTTCTACAAGGTGGCGTTGCAGCCTGGGATGCCGCAGGGGTTCGGGTTCGTCGAGGGCAAGCCTTTCTTCGGCCTCCCCGGGAACCCGGTGAGCGTCTTCGTGAGCTTCGAGATGTTCGTCCGGCCGGCGATCCTGAAGATGATGGGGCGCAGCAACCTGAACCGCCCCGAGATCACCGCGACGCTCGCCGGCGAGATCGGCGGGCCCAAGGACAAGAGCGTGTTCGCCCGCGTCGAGGTCTCGCGCGGCCCCGACGGCTGGAAGGCGACCCCGGCGGGTGGCCGCGGCTCCAACCTGATCGCGACCGTCGCGCGCGCGAACGGGCTCGCGTTCCTCGCCCCCGGCGTCGAGCGCGCGAGGTCGGGCGAGCGGGTGCGCGTCCGGCTCTTCCGGTCCTCCGAGGACTGATCCGTGTCGGACCAGATCGGCGCCGACGGCGTCACGCGGATCGTCGAGGTCGGCGCCAAGCCGGAGACGGCGCGCGAAGCCGTCGCCGAGGCGTGGCTCGTGACCATCCCCGAGGCCGTCGCGGAGCTCGTCGCCGGGACCACGAAGGGCTCACCGCTCGAGACCGCCAAGGTCGCAGGGATGATGGGCGTCAAGCGGACGCCCGACCTGCTCCCGCACTGCCACCCCCTCCGGATCACCGGCGCCGAGGTGGTCGTCGAACCCGACCAGCCCGCCGGCAAGATCCGGGTGGCCGTGACCGTCCGCGCGTTCGACCGGACCGGCGTCGAGATGGAGGCGCTCACCGGTGCGAGCGTTGCGGCGCTGTCGCTCTACGACACCGCGAAGGCCTTCGACCGCGCCGCGCGGATCGACGGGGTCCGGCTGCTCTCCAAGTCGGGCGGGAAGTCCGGCGACTATCGCGCCCAGGCCTGACACCGGCGAACGGCCCGCGACCGGCCAGCGAAGGACGGGTGAACCGAATCACATGGATGTGCTTTCCGAGCACTAGATGTGGTGCTACGGTCCCGTCCCAGCCCAGATGTAGTGCCGGATCCGGGGTCCGCCAAGCAGGAGACTGGGACGTGGAGTGGATGGTCCTCGCCGCGTTAGGCATCATGTGGGCCGCGTTCTTGGTGCCGTGGGGTCGTCGGAGGCCCAGCTCCGAGTCGCGGTCGGTGAACGATTTCGAGCACAGGATGGAACTGTTGGCCAACGCTGAGGTGCACGGGACGACCGGTCGCTGGATCGTGACCCCGCGCAAAGGCGTTCGGTTCCTCGGTCCGGAGGATCGCCGCCGCGCCCGTGCCCGCGATCGCCGCCGCAAGATCTTCGTCGCTCTCCTCGAGTTGATCGCGCTCTCCTTCTTGATGGGACTCGTCCCGCCGCTGCGCCAGGTCTGGTACGTCACGGCGGGCCTCGGTGGGGTGCTCCTGGTGTACGTGTGGGGCCTCCTGTCCATGAAGGGCCGAGCCGTGCACGAGCGCCGACCGGTGCTTCCCATCCCGAACGTTCAGGCGGAGCCCATCGCGATCCCGCGGTTCGTCGACCTGGCCGCTCCCGAGCCGGCTGCCGACGAAGGCTCGTTCAACATGTTCGAAGATGAGCCCGTCCACGTCGTGGTCCGCGAAGTGTCGTCGGTCGGCGTCTGACCGGCGTGGATCTGGACGCCCTCTCCGACGCGCTCCACGAACGCTTCGACGCCAAGACCTCGGCACGCGAACGCGCACTCCCAGCAGCCCGGCGATCGATCCGAGCCTCCGCGAACGCGATCCGCGCCGTGCATCGAGGCGAGTTCGAGACCGCACGATCCCTGATCGCCGAGTCGCGTGCCGCGCTCGACGAGGGGATGGGAGGCGTGACCGACCACCCCGACGTCCGCTTCGCCGGCTACCTCCTTGACGCTGAGAAGGAGTACGCGGAGGCGAACCTGACGCGCGCGCTCGTCGCCGGTGAGGAGCTGCCTCTTCCCGACACGCTCGGGGTCGGCGACGCGCCCTACCTGAACGGGCTCGCCGAGGCGATCGGCGAGGGCCGGCGGCACATCCTGGACCTGCTCCGGACCGGCGACGTCGCGCGGGCCGAGACAACGCTGGACGCGATGGAGGACATGTACGGCGTGCTCGTCACGATGGACTACCCGGACGCGATCACGATGAACCTCCGGCGGTCGACGGACGTCGCCCGGTCCCTGATCGAGAAGACGCGAGGAGATCTGTCCATCGCGTTCGTCCAGCGGGATCTGCACGACGCGCTGGAACGGCACGCCGAGGCGCTCCGGTCTCATCCGGCCTGAGCCGGCCGGTCCGACCCCTCTGCTACGCTGCCTTCTCGGATCACGGGGGTGTAGCTCAGCCCGGTAGAGCACTGCGTTCGCAACGCAGGGGTCGTCGGTTCAAATCCGATCACCTCCACCCGATCGAAGAGCCGATGATCACCCTGGTGAACCCAACCGCTCGCGCTTGGGGGTGCCAGCATCGTGAGCGTGAAGGTGAGTTGTGGGTCAGCACCAGAGCGGGCGCCGACGCCAATCCCCCGGAGCGCTCATCCGTGACGCAGAAGGATGTGGGGTCCGTATGAGAAAGGAGTCCGTCAGCGTGAGAGGACATATGCGACCTCGCCGTCGCTACGGCCATATCTGTTGCGGCAGTCCGTCGATGGATGCCATGGCGTGGATCAAGAGGGAGCCGTCCCACGCTGTGATCACCGGATAGGCGTCCAGTGGCGTAGAGAAGGCGGAGTCGTTCCGGGGGTCTGGTTCGCCGAAGCGATCGTATCGAACGTCACCTGACCACGGACATTGGATCCAGATCTGCAAAGTCCTGTCGTCCCACGTTTCGTTCTCGCCTTCACCGCAGCCTTCGGGGTCGAGATCGAGGGCGTAGATGCCCCTCGGACCGCGCATCACGTATGCAACGCCGAGGCGACCGTCGACCCACGTCGACGTTCCGCGGCCATCCGGATACAGACCCGATCGGCCGAGCGAGATCCAGCCGTGTGCCTCTTTGCCACTCGGCACTGAAGGGAACCCGAGCGAGGCAACCAACGCCTCGGTGCGATCGAGGTCATCGGCTGACACATCTGCTCCCCGGCGGACGGATACCGTGTAGACGAGCCCGTTCGCGCGGATGGTGTCCTCGCACGCGACCTCTGTTTGGACGGCGCATCCGAGATCACCAAGGGTGACTGGGAGCTTCGAGTCATCGCTGAGCAGATCCGGAGCAGGACCACCTTCTCGGTGGGTGATCGAGACGACGATCCCGTTCGCTGGAAAGACTCCGTGCGAGCTCTGCAGGCCATCGCTCCCGGCCGGTGACGCGGACGCTCCGACGGCGAAGTTCGAGAACTCGGCCCCTTCGATCGAGACCCTGCCCTGGGTGTTGACCGTCGTGACGAACCAGCTCTGCGGGACATCGACCCGCCACCCGAACGGGTCCGTGTACGTGGTGGTGTTCGGTGCGCTCATGTTCTCCGGGATCGAAACGACGATGGGGACGGCGGTGACGGCCGTGTACGGCGTGGAATCGCCGTTCATAGGGTTCACGCCGGCATAGGCATGCCAACTCGCCGAGGCCGCCCACGCATATCCGGGGGCTACTTGACCGCAGTCTGTTCCCGCCTGTCGGTCTGGAGCGATCGAGACCTCGATCGAGCCTTGGGGATCGCGGAGCAGCCCTTGTCCCGAGTGCGTTCCGCAG
This sequence comes from Actinomycetota bacterium, assembly GCA_046726095.1. Classification (GTDB taxonomy): domain Bacteria; phylum Actinomycetota; class UBA4738; order UBA4738; family HRBIN12; genus AC-51. Next base: position 2,950 of record JBKOZW010000024.1, on the reverse strand, counting down.
TTCCTGCCGCCGCTCCAATCACCGATGACGCTTCCCACGACCGTCCGCACCGGGTCCGAGGCCGTCGACGAAACGGCGACCGAGCCACCGTTCGGAACGATCTGGCCCGCGCTGACGTCGAGGCTGAGCGTCGGAGCACGAACGTCGACCACCGCCCAGATGCCCCCTTCTCCGGATCGAACCGGCTGGCCGATCCTGATCTGTTCGGATCCTGAGTAGCAGGGTGGCAGGTCGTTGATGTCGCTCAGACTCGTGCATGATGCGCTGTCTCTCGTCAGTGTGGCCAGTTGCTGCGAGTCACCTGAAGGATCGACGATCACCGAGTAGCTCCCCGTCGGCCATCCGAGCACACGATCCGCGAACGTCTCCACGACCCTTCCCTGGTCGAGGAGCCAGCGATCTGGTCCCCGACCGTCGTCCAGCTGCGCCTGCAACCTCGTCAACTCGGTCGCCGTCCGTTCCGGCCACAGCACGGATCCGTCTTGGCCGAAGCTTGCGACCGCGGGGCGCGTCTCGTTGGGGGCTGTCGTGTCCGACCCGCCGAGCGCGTTCCAAGCGAAGACCCCGGCGGCCACGAAGACACTGACGGCAACGGCGCCAGTGACGAACCGGGAGCGCGCCGGATCCACGAGCCGCGGCGCGCCCCTTCGGGGTCCTCCCAGCGCTCGCCGGTACAGGGAGTCGTCCGGGGAAAGCCGGTCGAACGCCTCAAGCCGTTCTCGTAGCGACATCAGCGATCTTCCTCGTCGAGGAGGTCGGCGAGCCGTCGACGCGCCTTCATCAGTCGAACGCGCACGGCGGCGTTCGAAGTGCCCAGAAGCTCGGCGATCCTCGCGACCGACAGATCCGCCCGATAATGGAGGAAGACGGCCGCGCGTTGATCCGGGGTCAATCGTCGTAGCGATCGCATGAGATCGACGTCGTCGATCACGTCCGTCACCTCGCGGTCCTCTTCCGGCCCAAGAGTGGCCAGCCGCTTGAGATCCGCCGCGGCGATCCGGAACGCCAGTCGATACAGGTACGCGACCGGCTCGCGCACGTCGGTGCCGCGCTCGATCGTTCTCGCGAACGCTTCCGCCACGGCGTCGTCGGCGATCTCGCGGCGACCGCCGCTGTACACGAGCACCGCTCGCCAGAGACGAGCCCCTTCATCTCGCCAGATGGCGTCGAAGTCGTGGTCACCGTCCAATCGCCCCACCCTGACAGAGGCACGGAAGGGCAGGAAAGTGAGCCTGGCGGGCCGATCCGCGCGGAAGCGGATCGGCCCCCCGGTTATGAGAATGGGAGCCGACGCGTCAGCCGGCTCCTTGATTTTGCGGCGTCAGACCCCGCCGCCGCTCCTGTTCGGGTTGCACGAGGTGCCGGGCTGCAACCCCTCCGTGGTCAGCACGTCACGCTCCTCTTTCGGGATCTGGCCCCATGACTGCGCGTGACCGGGATCCCTCCTGGTCGGCTCCGGTTTGGCGACCGCATCGCTCTCGTCGGTGAAGAACGTCGCGGCACCGGCCGCGATCAGAAGTCGTCGGATCATCGGGTCCTCTCCTCGTACTCGGGGGGTTGTTCGTACAAGGGGGGGCCGTTGCGGCCACCCCGGCGGTGCATGCGACGGCACCGGCGAACGGCGGCCCGCGGGCCGCTCGGGCCGAGGCTCCGATCCAGGAACCGTTCATGGCGTCACGAGATCCGGGGGGTGGCGCGCAAGATGCGCGGAGCATGCCATCCCTCGAGGGATACGAGGTCGGATGGTCCGAAGCGGATCGTTCGTCCGACGTGTGATCCGGTCGGTCGTTGCACGGGGGCGCCCGCCGGGGGAGCATCGCGACGTTTCCAGCCGACGGAGGGGAATGCTTCGATGGGCCGCAAGCTGAATTACGCCGGCATCGGCGGTGCCGTGGCCGGCATCGTCGCGTTGCTCGGCATCTACTCGGACTGGTGGTCGAGCGATACCACTCTGTACCACGGCATCGCCGACATCTCCGGGCGGCTCGCGCTCGCGATGGCGATCGGCCTGTTCGCGTTCGGCGTTGCTTACGTCCTGATGTCCGATCCCACGATCCGTCGTGCGATGGGAACGCTGATGACGGTCTGCGCCGTCGTCCTCAGCCTCGCGTGCGTCTGGGGGGTCTTGCGAACCGACGACGTGGAGACGGGCGCGACCGTGGAGCTCGGACTGTGGGTCTCCTCGATCGGCGGCGTGCTCGGGATCGTCGCGTCGCTCATGGCCCTCCGCGACTCGATGGCCGCCGACGCCGGGTCACCCTCCCCCACGAACGCGAACTGACGAGCCGGGTACGCTGCGGCGGATGGTCGCCGAGCTGGCTCGCACCTGGTGGTCACGTGCTGGCTTGGACGTTCGCGACGGCCGTTTGAGGATCGCTGGCCGCGACGCCGAGGAGCTCGCGCGCCGGCACGGCACGCCGACCTACGTCTACGACCTGACCCGGGTGGAGGAGCAGGCCGCGGGGCTCCGCGACGCGCTGAGCGGCGCGGAGCTCCGCGGCCTGGTCCGGCTGGCGCTCAAGGCGCAGCGCGAGCCGGACGTCCTCCGTTTCCTCCGCGAGCGATGCCCGTGGGTCGGGCTCGATGTCTGTTCGCCCGGCGAGGTCGACTGGGCGCTCCGTCATGGCTGGAGGCGGGAGGAGATCAGCTACACCGGGACGAACCTCTCGGACCGGGACCTGGACCCGATCTTGGAGGCCGGCGTCCACGTGAACGTCGACCTCCTCAGCCAGCTGGAGCGGTTCGGCCGGCGCGCTCCCGGGTCGTCGGTGGGTCTCCGGGTGAACCCGCGGATCGGGGCTTCGCATGTGGGCGGGACGGCCACGTACTACACCGGCGAACGCCCGACCAAGTTCGGGATCTACGCCGAACAGCTGGACGAGGCGGTCGCGATCGCGGCCCGACACGAGCTGACGATCGACACCGTTCACGTGCACGTGGGCGACGGCTA
>JBKOZW010000023.1:0-5093 GCA_046726095.1 Actinomycetota bacterium | reverse complement strand
GCACCGGCCGTATACTCGCCAGCGGCCGTGCTAGGCGGGGAGCCAGCGGTGCCCTGTAACCCGAGATCCGCTCATGCGGGGCTGAATCCCCGTCGGAGGCCCGCGAGGTCCGAGGCAGCACTCGGCGCGGGGCGTTGAAGGTCGGGTCCTACGCGACGTCGGACCGCGAACCGGGTCAGGGCGGGAACGCAGCAGCCCTTAGCGGTTCCCGGCGGGTGCCGTAGGGACGCCTGGCCGGAGCCTGACGCGCGGGAACGCGCTCGAGTCTCACGGCGTCGATGGCGGGTGCACGGCCTATCTTCTTCCTGATGGCGGAGGAGCGAGGGCGCGTGACGAACGAACGGCCTGAAGTTCGGGCGGACGGACAGCGGGAGCCGCATCAGGCGCTCTACCGGCGCTACCGGCCACAGACCCCGGCCGAGCTCCAGGGGCAAGACCATGTCGTCCGGGCCCTGACGGGCGCGATCCGCGAGGATCGCCTCCACCACGCCTTCCTGTTCTGCGGCCCGCGGGGGACCGGCAAGACCTCCACGGCGCGGATCCTGGCCAAGATGGTCAACTGCGTGCGCGCGCCCACCGCCGAGCCATGCGACGAGTGCGATCAGTGCGTCGCGATCCGCGAGGGCACCCACGTCGACGTCGTCGAGATCGACGCCGCGTCGCACGGTGGTGTGGACGACGCGCGTGATCTCCGCGAGAAGGCGCCGACGGCGCCGATGATCGGACGCGAGAAGGTCTACATCATCGACGAGGCGCAGCGATTGTCGCGCGAAGCGTTCGACGCGTTGCTCAAGCTGTTCGAAGAGCCGCCGCCGGGGGTGCGGTTCGTGCTCGCGACCACGGAGCCGCACAAGATGCCCGCCACGATCGTGGGGCGGTGCCAGCGGTTCGACTTCCGGCGGCTCACGATCGAAGGACTCGCCGATCTGGTCGGTGAGGTGGCCGGATCCGAGGGCGTCGTCCTGGATCCGGCTGCCGCGCACGCGATCGCGCGCCGAGCCGAAGGCTCAGCGCGCGACGCTCTCTCGCTGCTGGACCAGGCCACCGTGCTCGGCGGCCAGACGGTCGACGAGGAAACCATCCGCGCGCTGCTGGGAGCACCGCGCGGGGAGGTCCAGTTCGAGATCGCGGACGTCGTCGCGGTCGGCGACGTCCGCGGCGTCTTCGAGATCGTGGATCGCTTGGTGCTGGACGGGCGTGACGCCCGCGACGTCACGAACGAGGCGATCGGACACTTCCGCGATCTGCTCCTGGTCAAGACCGCGCCGGGACAGGAGGACCTGCTCGACATCCCCTCCGATGCGTACGACACCCTCCGGGTACAGGCCGAGAAGTTCAGCACCGGCGAGCTGTCCCGCGTCCTCACGCTCCTGCAGGCAGCGCAGAACGACATGCGATGGACGACCTCGCCGCGACTGTCGTTGGAGCTCGCGCTCGTCCGGTCGTGCCTGCCGGAGACGGACCCCGCGCCGGAGGCACTCGTGTCTCGCATCGAGCGCCTGGAGCGACTCGCCAACCTCACCTCGGAGCCTCGCGCCGAGCTCGTCGACGACCAGGTCGTGGTCGTCGAGGAGCCGATCGAGCCGAGACCTACGGCGCCAAGGCAGAAGCCCGCGGCGGAGCCGGAGAAGGAACCGCAGATGCCGGTCCCGCAGGCCGCCGACGCCGGGAGCGTGGACGTCGCGATGCTCCGCCGCTCGTGGCCGTCCCTGATGCAGCATCTGGGCGAATCCGGCAAGCAGGTCGTCCGAGCCAGCCTCGAGAGCGCGACCGTGGCGAGCTTCGACGGCGAGACCTTGGAGCTCGCGTTCCCGCCCGACCGGAGGTTCGCCGTGCAGAAGATCGAGAGCCGCGAGGACGTCCTCCGTCAGGCCCTCAACGATCTCTTCGGGATCTCGCCGCGGATCTCGTGCGTCGTCCGAGGCTCACGCGAGGCCGGCGCGACCCCCACCGTCGAGGTCGTCGAAGAGGACGACACGCCCGACGAGGCGGAGGCGCTCCGCCGCGTGCAGGAGATGCTGGGCGCCACCCCAATCGAGGGCGGCGAGTAGCCCATGTTCGAGGGCCCCATCCAAGAGCTGATCGACGAGCTGGCGCGCCTGCCCGGCATCGGTCCCAAGTCCGCGCAGCGGCTGGCCTTCTGGCTGGTCAAGTCCTCGCCCGAGGACGCCAAACGACTCGCCGCGGCGATCGTCCAGGCCAAGGATCGGATCGCGTTCTGCCGCGAATGCGGGAGCGTCGCCGAAGGCGATCTCTGCCGGATCTGCCGGGACGAGAGCCGCGACCGCACCGTGCTCTGCGTCGTCGAGGAGCCCAAGGACGCCGCCACGATCGAGAAGTCGGCGCTCCACAAGGGCCGCTACCACATCCTGGGCGGGGCGATCAGCCCGCTCGACGGCGTCGGCCCGGAGGACCTGCGGGTGCAGGAGCTGCTCGATCGCGTCGAGGGGGACCACGTCACGGAGTGCATCATCGCGACCAACCCCAACCTGGAGGGCAACGCGACGGCGATGTACGTCGCCGCCCTCCTGAAGCCGCTCGGCGTCACGGTCACGCGGCTCGCGAGCGGCCTCCCGGTCGGGGGCGACCTGGAGTACGTCGACGAGATCACCCTGTCACAGGCGCTCGAGGGTCGCCGGGAGATCTGAGTGGGCCTCGAGGACCGTCATCCCGACGACCTCGCGTTCCCCCGGCAACGGGCCCGAACCCGATCGGGCACCCTCGGGGTCGCACGGACGTTCACGGTGTCGCCTGACGGTTCCCGCGTGGTGTTCCTCCGCACCAAGGCAGGGGACGACCCGGTCACGTGCCTCTGGGTCTTCGACGTCGCGTCGGGGACCGAGGAGTGCCGGTATGACCCTCGGGAACATGGCGCCGGCCAAGCGGCGCTGACGGACGCCGAGCGTGCGCGCCGCGAACGGATGCGCGAGCGTGCCCAGGGCGTGACGGCCTATGCCTGCGATCGCGATGTCACCAAGGCGGTCTTCGTCGACGGCGGCCAGCTCTGTCTCCTGGATCTGAGCGACGGGTCACTCACGACGGTGCCGACGGCCGGAGTCCCGGATGATCCGCGGCTGTCCCCGGACGGCACGCTCGTCGCGTACGTGGTCGACGGCGCGCTCCGAGTAGGTCCGGGCAGCGATGCCGACGGCCGCGAGCTCGCATCGGATCCCGATCCGGATGTCCACTGGGGCCTCGCGGATTTCATCGCGGCCGAGGAGCTCGAGCGCCGCCGCGGGTTCTGGTGGTCCCCGGATGGGACGCGGATCGCCGCCGCGCGGGTGGACCAGCGACCGGTGATGACCTGGTGGATCTCCGAGCCCTCGGAGCCGGACGCGGAACCACGCAGGGTTCGCTATCCGCAGGCGGGTACCCCCAACGCGACCGTCACCCTCCACCTGATCGACGTCACGAGCGGAGAGCGGACGGAGGTCGCGTGGGACCGGGACGCGTTCGAGTACCTCGCCCGCGTGTCGTGGGGCCGCGACGAGCCGCTGACCCTCGAGGTGATCTCGCGCGATCAGCGCACCGCGCAGGTACTCACGGTGGACGACGACGGGACGACCACCGTCGTGCGGGAGCTTCGGGACGAACGATGGCTCGATCTGATCGAAGGCTCGCCCGCCTGGCTGGACGGCGCCTTGGTGACGACGGTCGACGCCGATGACACGCACCGGCTCCGGATCGGGGAGGAGGTGATGACGCCTCCGGGCCTGCAGGTCACGAGCGTGATCGAGGCCGGGGACGGCTGGGCGTGGTTCATGGCGTTCGACGACCCGTTCGAGGAGCACGTCTTCCGGGTCGCTCCCGGCGGGGAGCCCGCCCGGATCAGTTCGGAGCCGGGTCTCCATGCGGGTGCGATCGGCGGGCCGACCCTGGTGCACGTGGCGCGAACGGAGGAGGCCGACCTCCCATCCGTGTCCGTGGTCCGCTCGGATGAGAATCGGTTGGAGCTCGCGAACGTGGCCGAGGCCTCCGTCGTCGTCGCGCAGCCGATCTTCGCCGAGCTCGGCCCCCGGCGTCTCCGCGCCGCCTTGTTGCGCCCGGGCGGCCAGGACCCCGACGGGCCCGTGCCCGTCCTCCTCAGCCCGTACGGGTTCCCGCATTTCCGGCAGGTCGTCCGGTGGCGTGGGATGTACCGGATCCAGCAGTGGTTCGCGGATCGGCTCGGGATCGCGGTGCTCTCGATCGACGGTCGAGGCACACCGGGTGGGGTCGCATGGGAGAAGGCCGTCCACCGAGACTTCTCGGTCATCCTCGACGACCAGATCGACGGCCTGCATGCTGCGGCGGAGCGCTGGCCGTTCCTCGACCTGACCCGCGTGGCCATGCGCGGTTGGTCGGGAGGGGGCGTCCTGAGCGGACTGGCCGTCCTCAAACGTCCAGATGTGTTCCACGCCGCGATCGCCGGGGCGCCGGTCGGGGATCAACGTCTCTACGACACGGCCTACTCCGAGCGCTACCTCGGTGACCCCAGCCTCGACCCTGAGGCGTACGAACGCAGCTCCCTCGTCGCGTACGCCCGGTCCGCGTCACCGCACCGTGCCCTCCTGTTGATGCACGGCTTCGCCGACGACAACGTCTTCGTCGCGAACACTTTGCGGTTGTCCGCCGCGCTCCTCGCGAACGGGTATCAGCACGACCTGGTCCTGCTCCCGAACTCGTCGCACATGGGCGGGATGGAGGAGCTCTCCGTGGCCGGGGACCTGGCGGAGCTCGACTTCCTGCGTCGCGCCTTCGCGTTGCCGGACCCGTGACCGGACCACCGACCGCGGACCAGGTCAGCGACCGCGCGCTTGTGCTGTACGCCCTCGTCCGCAGGGCCTCGATCGAGGCCGTCCTCGAGGACGATCCGGATACGCGGCGCCTCGCGCAAGCCGAGCGGGCTCGGGTCGAGACCGATCGATGGCTGATCCGGGAGTCGCTGGAAGCTGCGCTCACCAAGACCGAGCGTTCGCTCTTCGACGGCGCGAGTGGTTCGTGGCCGCACGAGGCGATCGCGGACGGCCTCTGGCGCAAAGAGTCCCTGGGCGTGCTGCTCTGGGCGCTCGGGCATATCGATGCGCTGCCGGCGATCGACGAGGAGTTCGAGG
>JBKOZW010000022.1:0-17715 GCA_046726095.1 Actinomycetota bacterium | reverse complement strand
CGGCACGTGGCATCTCGCGGACGTCGGGTACATGAAAGAGATCACGAACTACTTCGTGTCGACGCTCGGACGACGCGCGATCGTCCAGAACAACTCGCTGAACGTCACCCGCGCGACGCAGCAACCCGGGTACGTCGCGATGTACGACTACATGAAGCAACTGCGATCGACCGGGGTCCCGATCGCCTTCCAGACCGCGCAGACGTCGCTGGTAGAAGACCTTCCGTGGGTGCTCGACTATGCGGTGGACGCGGGCGCGCACCTGGTGGAGCTCCCCGCCGGCTGGTCGACGCTCGATACGGCCAGCCACCTCGACGCGGTGGACACGCGATTGCGGGCGAACGGCTCGTAGGTTTCGGAGGAACGGAACCCTCAGACCCGGCGACGCAGGACCGAGGCGTAGACCGCCTCGGTTGCGTCGGCGGCGGCGTCCCAACGGTACTCGGCGAGCACGCGTTCCCGGAGCTCGTGCGCGGCCGAGCGCTCGACGACTGCGTCGTCGAGCGCTCGGCCCAACGCTCGCGTGAGATCTTCTCCATCTCCCGCCCGGAACACCCGATGCCCCGGGCCATCTCCGCCGACGATCTCCAGGTTCGGCTCGATGTCGCTCACGACGACCGGCGTGCCGTACGCGCACGCTTCCAGGAGCGTCAGCGGTAGTCCCTCGAGCGACGACGGGAGGACGAACACGGCGGCGTTCGTGTAGAGCTCGTCCAGGAGCGGCCCGTAGACGTAACCGGGCATCAGCACGCGCGGGTCAGAGCGCGCGAGCGACTCCAGGGACCGAACGTACTCGTTCGTGTAGCTCGAGCCGCCGGCGAGGACGAGACGGTGGTCGCCCGCCACATCTGGGAACGCCCGCACGAGCAGATCAGGCTCCTTCTCCGGGACCATCCGACCGACGAACAGGACATAGTCTCCCCCTCGCAGACCGAATCGCTCCGTGATCTGGGACGGCGGTCGGATGGTCGGTTCGTCCACGCCATTGGGGATGTACGTGGTCTCGCGCCGGTACCGGGCGCGGTAGTGATCGGCCAGGGCCCTCGACACGACGATCGTGGCATCGGGCACTCGCGCGGAGAGCCATTCGCTCGCCCGGAGGACCGTCCGCGCAGCTGGGCTCCACTTGGCCCGCTCGGCGTCGCGACCATGCACCGTCTGCACCACGCGCGCTCGCGTCGCGTAGCGCGGAAGGAACGATGGGAACCCCGGACCGATCGAGTGGTAGTGCACGATGTCGATGCCGACGCGCATCGCGTCGAGGGTCGAGAGCCCGCTGTGCGCCATGGCGTCGAGATGCTTGCTACTCACGGTCGGGAGGTTGCGAACCCTCATGCCTCTGTATTCGGTCCGATGGTCTTCGATGTAGTTGGTTCGGCAGTAGACGATGACTTCGTGACCTCGCTCAGCGAGTCGCGCGCCGAGCTCCTCGACGTGATGCTCGACGCCACCGAACGTCGCCGGCACGCCGCGCTGGCCGATCATCGCCACGCGGAGCGGTCTCATCGCGCCTCTGCTCGTCGGCCAACCGCATCTCTGGCCTCCGCGTACAGCGCGTCGATCCGTTCGAGATGCGATGCAGGCGTATAGCCTTCCTCTACCTTTGCGCGAGCCGCTTTCCCCATCTCGAACGCGCGCGGCGCTTGCGACGTGAGGAACATGAGCGCCTCGGCGAGGGCTCCGGGCTCGTCCGGGGGCACGAGGACGCCGTCGGCGCCGTCATCGATCAGCTCCGGCATCCCCCCGAGAGCGCTCGCCACCACGGGAACGCCAGCGGCGAACGATTCGAGGAGCGTGATCGGCATGTTTTCATGCCAGCGTGACGGGACCGTCACGACGGCAGCCGCGCGCATCGCCTCATGCACACCGGCCGCGGGGAGGCGGCCGTGGAACATCGCGCGGTCCTTCACCCCGAGCGACTCGGCGAGCCGCTCGAGCGACGTCCGAGAGGGACCGTCGCCGACGATGTCTGCACGGAGCGCTGGGGCTCTCTCCAGCGCCTCGAGCAGCACGTCGACACCCTTTTCTTCCGCGAGCCTCCCCACATACACCACGTCGCCGCCGGGTGCCGCCTTCGGGACGATCCTCACCGTGTCGACGTAGTGGGGGACCCAGCGGAGCCGGTCCGGGTACACGCGGGCCTCGCGCATCTTGCCCTCGAGGAACCGGCTGGGGCAGGCGAAGCGATGCACGGGGTCATATGCGCCGGTAAGCGTGTGGAGCGTCATCTCGGCGCCGTTGAGCGTCGAGGCGGACAACGACCCTCGGTTGCATCGGCGCAGCGTCGGGTTCCAGAACCGGTGCGGGATACATGCCTCGCAGATCCCATGCTGGTCGAGCATCTGGTACGTCGGGCAGGCCAGCTTGTAGTCGTGGAGGGTCATCACCATGGGCGCGCCCACGCGCCGCGCCGACCGGAGGATGGAAGGCGAGAGCTGGTGATAGATGTTGTGCAGGTGCACGACGTCCGGCCGGAACGCCGCCAAGACCTCGGCCATGCCGCGCGCCGCGGACGTGGACCACAGCAAACGGCCTGCGGCGCGCGCCTTCGCGCCCAGCGTGGGCGGCGTGGTCTCGAACTCCACGTGGGACGGGAACATCTCGGAGAAGGTGGCCGGAAGGTTGTCCGGATGCTGCATCGCGAAGAACTCGACCTGGTGGTCGGCCGCGCGTTGGAGCTCCGCCAGGTCGAGCATGTAGGCCTCGGCTCCGCCCCGCCGGTAGAGGAACTTGTTGACGTGGAGGATCCTCACGCGTCGGCTCGCGCCTGATCGCGGATCCTGGTCGACGCCGCCATCGCGAGTGCGACGATCGCGAAGAAGTACCAGAGGATCACGAGCTGGGTGATCACGTTCGCCGCGATGCTCAACATCATGACCCCGGCGAGCGAGGCCGTCGACGCGACCGCGAGGCCGCGGGGGAGCCCGGTCGGTGCTCGCCTCCACGTGCGCAACGATTCGATCCACAGAACGATCGCGAGCCAGAAGTAGGCCGCGAGCCCGGCGAGCCCCGTCTCGACGTAGACGCGGACGAGGTCGTTGTGCGGGGGGACGTTCCCCGAGGCGTCGGTCAGCTCGACTTCCTTCAGTCCGATCCCGACGAGTGGGTTCGTCTGCAGCGCGAGCACCTGCCTCCAGTGGTCGAATCGCCACACGAGCGAGTTCCCGGGCGCGCCGGTCACCTTCTCCTCCTGTGAGAGGTCCGACAGCCGAACGCCGACCGACGGGACCAGGATCGCGAGGGCGATCACGGCCGCGAGGAGCACGAGGAAGATCCGCCGATCCTGGAGGATCCCGATCACGATCAGGGCGACCACCATCGCGACCCACGCGCCTCTGGTGTACGTGAGCACCAGCAGGCAACCGCACGCGAGGATGTACGGCACGAGCACGAAGCGCCACCGCCGGCTGACGTGGGGGAAGATCGCGATCGCGAGGGTGATCATCAGGAAGAGGTAGGAGGCGAATGGGTTCGAGTGGGCGAACGTGCCCCGGATCCTGTCCAGGCCCTCCGCGGTGATCGCGCCCGACCCGTGGGTCGCCTGCAGTCCGCCGATCGCCACGGGGACGACCGCCGACGCGAGCACGGCGATGAGGCAGAGCCTGATCATCCGCTCGTCCCGGAGGATCCTGCCGAGCACGGCGACGATCGCAACGAGGGTGCCCAACCGCACCCATTCGATCGCCGAATCCAGAGGGTCGTGCGAGAAGAACAAGCCGAGCGCCGCCACGGCGACGAACGCCACGAGCGGCGGCATCAACGCGGCCGTGGCCGAGGGCTCCGTCGCGGGGTCGGCGCGTTGCGCGATGAGCCAGAAAGCCGCGACGACGACGAACAACACCGACAGCGCTCCCGTCGCGTCGATCGCTCCGCCGCCGATCTTCGCCGCGTCGAGGCTCGCGCGGACGAGCAGGATCGTGAGCACGAAGACCTCGAACCGGTTCGCGGCCAGGAACAGCAGCCCCAGGCCCAGGGCGACGGCGACGGGGATCAGGAAGGCAGCGCGATCGGCGCGCTGAGCTCCGAAGCCAGCGAAGTCGGCCGCGACGATCGCGATCGCGGCCGCGATCACCCATCGCCGACGCTGCGCGACGTACGCCGCGCGCGACTCGAGGTCGGTCTTCAGGGGCGAGCTCCGATCGTGCTGCCGACGGGGACCATGCAGTATACGGAGCCCCTGATGGCGGATCCGTGAAGGAGCGGGCACGGCACCGTCCGCCCACGGTTCCACGCGCGGGCCCGCGTCGCCAGCCTCGCGCGCGAACGTCTCCTGCCGGTTTGGATCCGCGCCCAGAGATCCAGCCGCGTCGGATGCCCGCCCGTGGTCGGTGCATCAGGGTCCATCGTCGCGGCTCGCGCGGCGTTCCTTCGGGCGAGGTCCTCGTTAAACGGGAACCCCCCGCGCGTCGCGCCACCAACCGATGAGGGTGCGCAGCCCCTCTTCCAACGGGACTCGGGCACGGAACGCCAGCTGTCGCTCGGCCTCTGTCGGATCGGCCACTCGCCGGGAAGCGACGTTCAGCGCTCGCGGAGGCCCATGTTCGACCGGCAGGTCGGATCGCATCACTCGCAGGAGCGTCGTGGCCAGATCGTTCAGCGTGACTGGATTACCTGTTCCGACATTGAACACGCGGCCTGGTGAGCTGGTCGTGGCCGCCAAGAGGTTCGCGGTGGCAACGTCTTCGACGTGGACGAGGTCCAAGGTCTGCGTACCGTCACCGTCGACGACGGGCGGCTCCGCGCTCTCGATGCGATCGATCCACCGTACGAGGACCTCGGTGTGGCGTCCCGTGTGCATGCGGGGGCCATAGACGTTGAAGTAACGCAGGGACACGGTCTGCAAGGCCCAAGAGTCTGCGTAGACCCGCAGTAGAGCCTCGCCGTACGCCTTCAGAGCGCCATAGAGGCTATCCGCGCGATCGGTGCGGGCCGACTCGTTGACCTTATCGTGTTGTACGTGCCCGTACACGGCTGCTGACGACGCCGCGACGAGCTTCGCGACGCCCGCGTTCGCGGCCGCATCGACAACGTGGAAGGTTCCGTCGGCCAAGACCTCGTGGGCGAGCAGTGGGTCCACGGCGGTGCGTCCGAGCCGTGTCGCCGCCTGATGGAAGACGAGATCGACGCCCCGCATCGCTTCGTCCACGAGGGCCCGATCGCGCACGTCCCCCTGGATCTCGGTGAGGCACCCGTGCGACCGCGCCGACGCGAGGTTGGCCTCCCACGGCGCCGATGGGAGATCGAGGATCCGGACCTCCCTCGCGCCTGCGTCCAGGAGCGCATCCGCGACATGGGATCCGACGGTTCCTGCGCCGCCGGTGATGAGGGCACATCGCCCCTCCACAGAGGCGGATGCTGAGTTCCGGCGCATCTTCCGGACCCTAGCAGTCGCCCAGCATCGTATGCTCACCGTCCTGACGTGGTTCGCGGTCGATACGGATGCGGGGGTCATGCCCAAGGAAGCGATCGTCCTGACCCACATGTTGGGCCGATACCTGGACGACTTCGGCAACGTCGTTCGGTATCTGGTTCGCGACGGATACCAGGTGACGATCTACACCAGTCCGCCCGTACGAACGCCGAGCTTCAGTACCGATAGCCCCGAGAACTTCGCCGGCTATCGGAAGCGGCTCCCTCCGTCCGTGGACGTGAAGTCGTTGCCCTACGTTCGGGGCGGCAAGATGATGCCGTGGGACGTCCTTCAGATGATGCGGCTGGGGTTCCGACTTGCCCGGCGGCACCCTCAGGCGCTCTTTCAGATGTGGAGCGTCTACGTGATCATCGCCTGTGGTCTTCCTTTGCGCATCTTCAGCCGCAAGAGCGTGTACATGGTCACCGGGCTGGGTCCCGTCCTCGGTAGCAGCGGTCGACGCTTCTGGGTCTTCCGGAACACCATCCTCGTCGTCTACCGGTACCTGATGAGCGGTCGGAATAGCCGCTGCTTGAACCACAACAGCAGCGACAAGCGCTTCCTCGCCCGGACGCTCCATGCCGATCCAGGCAAGTTCTTCGTCACCCCGGGGTGCGGTGTCGACCCGAGGCTCTTCCCGTTCTTCGAAGATCGGCCGGACAACGCGAGCCCGATCGTCGTCGTCCCGGCTCGATTGATCGAGGACAAGGGCATCCGGGAGGCCGTCGCCGCCTCCGGCATCCTCCGCAGGCGTGGAGTCGGTCACGAGATGTGGTTCACAGGCGCGACGGAGCCATACCCATGGATCAGCATCACCCAAGAGGAGCGCGAGCGAGCGCAACGCGAGAACCCTTCGGTGAGGTTCATCGGCTTCCAGGAGAGCATGGTCCCCGTGTATGAACGCGCCGATATCGTGTGCCTGCCCACCCGCTACCCGGAGGGAACGCCAACGGCATTGATCGAGGCCGCCGCGACAGGTCGTGTTGGTGTTACGTGCGAAACGGTCGGGGCGACGGAGATCGTTCTCGACGAGAGGACGGGGCTGGTGGTGCCGCAGGTTGATCCCACCGCGCTCGCCAACGCGCTGCAGAGGCTCATGTCCGATCACGACTTGTACGACCGGCTCCGGCAGGCCGCCTACCAGCATTTCCTGGAGCACTACACCAAGGACGCGGCGCTCAGAGACACGCTCGCGGCGTTCGAGAGTCTGGGATTCTCTTTCCGCCACGAGAGGACCGCGGCGGACATCCGGATCCCCGAGGCCGCATCCTGACTTGATCGAGGCGACGACGTGGACGAGCCGCTCGTCTCGGTCGTGACGGCCAGCGTCGGCCGACCGACGCTGCTTCGCACCCGCGTGATCCCGTCGGTGCTCCGGCAGACGTATCCCACCTGGGAGCTCTTGGTGGTCGGGCGCCCGTCGGACCGTGGGGTTATCGCGGAGGTCGTCTCCGCGATGCATGACGACCGCGTGCGCTACGTGGAGATCACGGGCGGTCCGCAGCCCACGTTGCCTGCACGGGATGATCAGGACGGATGGATGGCGATCGCGCTCGATCTCGCGGAAGCGCATGTCCGTGGCAGCCTGATCGCGCCGCTCGCCGATGAGGACGAGTTCCTACCTGACCACCTGGGCGACTGTGTGACCGCTCTGGAGGTCCAGCGGGTCGATCTCGTTTACGGAACGGTCTTCGTGAGGAACCGTGGCACGGGAACCGATCGGATCGAGCACAACCCATGGATGGATGCGGCCACTCGGACACTGTTCGAACGTGGCGACGACGTGATGCCCGTATCGAGCATCTGCTATCGCGCGGGTCTCGCTCGGGTGGCGCGCCGTGCCGCGGCCGTTCGGGATCGGTTCGCCATGTGGCACGAGATGCTTGCCGCGGGAGCCCGGTTCGCCAGCCTGGACGCTCCGCAGGCCGTTGCCGCGGATCGTGGGTCTGGATCATGGATCCCCGTCTCGATGCCGTCGCTCCCCCCGCCGGAGCGGTTCAACGAACGGGTGGCGGAGATCTTCGCCACACGCAGAACATCCAACTCCGGACCGAACTGTATTCGGCTGGAGCAGAGCGTCGCCGACTACCTCGACGTTGAGCACGTCGTGAGCGCACCGAGCGGTGACGTAGCGCTGGAGATGGCGATGCATGCGGTACGTGAACGCCGCCCTGGCCGGCAGGACGTCATCGTCCCGAGCTACACGTTCCCCTCGACGGTCAACGCGGTCATCCGGGCGGGGCTTCACCCGCGTCTGTGCGACGTCGATCCGACATCTCTCTGCATCACCGGCGACTCGGTTGCTCCGTTGCTGTCGCCGAGGACCGCCGCCATCGTTCCCGTCCATCCCCATGGCCACCCGTGCGACATGGAGAACCTCGAGAGGGTCGCCCGCGATGTCCAAGCCATGCTCGTGTCGGACGCCGCCGCGGCGTTCGGCGCGACCCTGCACGGCCGCAAGATCGGATGCTTCGGCGACCTCGAGGTCTTCAGCTTGAGCAGCACCAAGGTGTTGACGGCGGGCGAAGGCGGGTTGCTGAGTTGCCGCGACGGCGAACTCGCCTCGCTGTTGCGCCGGATCGGCCGCTACGGGTTGAACGACGACTACCGGGCGGAGACCGTCGGCATCAACGGGCGGCTCGCCGAGCTCCCTGCTGCGCTGGCTCTCGCGGGGCTCCCGTATCTCGACCGATGGTTGGCTCTTCGTCGAGCCTCCGCCGCGCGGTATGAGCAGCTTCTGGCCGGCTGCCCGAGCGTCCGCATAGCGGGTCCGACCCTGAAGAGCGGTGTCAGCACATGGAAGGACGTCCCCCTTGTCCTGGACACGCCTGAACTCGCGGATCTGGTGGCCGCGCGACTGAGGCACTACCGGGTAGAGACTCGGCCGTATTACCGGCCGCTTCACCGGATGGCTGCGTTCGGGTCTTTCGCCGAGTCATCGCTCGCCGCGTCCGACGCCCTCGATGGAAGGGTGCTCTGCGTCCCGATCTTCAACGACATCCACGCCGATGCAGTGACGCTGGTCGTCGACGTCGTACGAGAGACCGTCTCCATGGCCGGTCGGCACAGGTTCAATACGAGCCCTGGCCGGTGATCACCGCTGGGATGGTTCTCACCAGCACGCTGAAGTCCTTGCGGAGGCTCCACGTGCGGATGTAGTCGAGGTCCATGTCGATCCACGTGTGGAAGTCGACATCGCATCGACCGCTCACCTGCCAGATCCCAGTCAACCCAGGAGTCGCGAGGGATCGTCGGCGACCCTGGTCGTCGAGTCGCGCGTGTTCTTCGGGGAGGAGCGGGCGAGGGCCGACGAGGCTCATCTGACCGAGGAGCACGTTCACGAGCTGCGGGAGCTCGTCGATGCTGAACCTTCGGAGGACCCGGCCGACGCGAGTGATCCTCGGGTCGTCGCGGATCTTGAAGATGGGCCCATCCAGCTCATTCAGGAGCTCGTAGTCGGCCATCAGCGAATGGGCGTCTCTCTGCATCGTACGGATCTTGATGATCCTGAACGGCAGACCGAACCGACCGACCCGAACCTGCGTGTAGAGGAGGGGCGGCCCCGAGGTGGCGACGACGGCGAGCGAAGCGATCACGATCACGGGCGCGAGCAGCACGAGCCCGATCAGCGACCCGGACACGTCGATGGCACGCTTGGCCACGAGACGCCAACGAGATGCGCCCAAGAGGCCCCCGGCGAGATCGATGGTCATCGCGACGGACCCTTCGTCGGGAATCACGACGACGTCGTCAGTGGCTGGGCCCGGGGGCCTTCGCATCGAACGATTATCGAACCGCGGCGCCTGAGCACGCAAACGTGCCAGGTGAGGATCGACGCCGAGCGGCGCATATGCTACGGGCATGGGGACCGCTGGCGCCTCAGCCGTCCTCGTGACGGGCGCCGGCGGGTTCATCGGCTCCGTGGTGACACGGCGATTGGTGGAAGCGGGAGTGCCGGTACGGGGGTTGATCGGCCCGCCGTCAAGCGGTCCCGTCCGCCCGACGCCGGGGTCGCTCCCGGCGTTCGCGGAGATCACGGATGCAAGAGCGGTCGAAGGACTCGTGGACGGCATCGAGACGATCGTGCACATCGCAGGGCCGCCTTCGGTCAGGGACTCCTTCCGGGTTCCCGTCGATCACGCGAAGACCCATGTGGTAGGCACGGCGACGATCCTGGACGCGTGCCGGGGGACCGATGTTCGGAGGTTCGTCCACCTTTCGTCCGCGGAGGTCTATGGCCAGCCCGAACGGAACCCGGTGGATGAAGCCCAGCGGACGCAACCGCGATCGCCCTACGGGGCGGCGAAACTGGGCGCGGAAGCTTTGGTGGCGGCGTTGGCTCCCGTCATCGGCTTGGAGGCGGTGATCCTGCGTCCGTTCTCTGTGTACGGGCCAGGGATGGCCAGCGGGTCCGTCGTCGGATCGCTCATGGACCAGGCGCGCGACCGGGACGCATTGGTGCTCGCAGATCTCCGTCCTGTGCGCGACTACTGCTACGTGGACGATGTCGCGGACGCTGTTGTTCGCGCAGCGCTCGGTCCGGTCGCCGAGGCCGTCTCCGTGTACAACGTGGGGAGCGGGACCGGAACGTCGGTGGCCGAGCTGGCGCGGTTGGCTTTGGCAGTGATGGGTCGTGACCTGCCGATCCGAGCAGGCGGTCCTGACAGACCGAGCGATGCTGACATCAGATACCTCGTTGCCGATATCCGGCGTATCCGGCAGGACCTCGGCTGGAACCCAAGGACGCGTCTGCACGATGGCCTCTCGGCCATGGCTGCCTCGCTCCGACCAAGCAAGGCTCGAGACCGATGATGCGTGTCCTCGTGACGGGGGCTCAGGGGTTCTTGGGTCGTTACGTCGTGAGCCGTTGGCTGCGTCGACCCGACGTCGAGGTACTCGGGATCGGACGGTCGGGCCGCGTCGATGACGCATTCACCTTCGATCTGCGGTGGAACGGAGCGCTCGTCCCGGCACCATTGCCGTCGATCCTGCGGCCGATGACCACCGACGAGCGCTATTCGTACGAGCAGGCAGACGTGTGCGACACCGAGCACATGGTTGCCGTGTTGCGTGATTTCCGACCCCATCTCATCGTGCACGGGGCGGCGGCACTGCGTGACGATCCGTGGGAGGCGTTGTTCCGGTCGAACGTGCAGAGCGTCCTGTCGATCACGGAAGCCGTCGTTGCTTCGGGTCGTCGTCTCCCCCGCCTCGTCCTGGTCTCGAGTGGATCCGTGTACGGGGAGGTCGCACCGACGACCCTCCCTACGCGGGAGGAGAGTCCGTGCCTGCCGCTCGACCTCTACGGCGTCAGCAAGCTCGCCGCAGAGAACATCGCGCGGATAGCGTCCATCGAACACGGTCTGCCACTCGTGCGCGCTCGCGTCTTCAACCTGGTCGGACCGGGGCTCCAGGATCGGCACCTCGCCGCGAGCCTGGCTGGCCAGATCGCCGCCATAAAGCATGGGGACGCCCCCGCCGTCATCGAAGTGGGATCGCTCGACTCCACTCGGGACTTCATCGACGTCCGCGATGCGAGTGCCGCCCTCATGATCCTCGCCGAGCGGGCCACCCCTGGGCCCCATGCTGCATTCAACGTCGCGTCCGGTCGCGAGACACGCACCGAGACGCTCTGCGAGCTGTTGGTCCGCCTGGCAGAGGTAGGAGTCGTCGACGTCATGGCGAAGCACGGACGTTGGCGAACCCTCGACGTTCCACGCACCTGGGCCGACATCGAACCCCTGCGAGCACTCGGCTTCGAGCTGGGGTTCGACATGGACCAGAGCCTGCTCGATATGCTCCGCTACTACGAGACGTCGGTGGCCGCGGCCTGATCCGAGGAGTCCTCGTGGACACGTCGAGTGATGGCGTCGACGAGGGAGCGCGGTACCGATGGGTCAGCGTCGACCGCCGCGCGTATCGTCGCCGAGCTGGGATCGGCCGCGGCTTCCACCACCATCCGCTCGTGCTCGACGAACCGTTCGACCCATCGGGCGGCGGCGGGGGGAGCCGGAGGTCCGAGATCCGGGATCACCCCGCCGGACGACACACCTGCCGGTACTTCATGGACGATGCCGTCCTCCATCAGCACGTTCACGATCAGGCGTTGCGGGGAGGTCCGTCCGATCGCCTTCAACATGGGGACGACGGCTCCCCGGTACCACGGCTGTCGCCGCTTGGTCATGCTGGGCGGTGATCGGTTCGGGTGAGCTCGGAGCTCGTCGAGGATCTCTCGTCGTAACTGCAGCAAGGTTTCCGCTCGTGATGGCGACAGGGGCGGTGGGTCCCGGAACAGGGCGAAATGCTTCATGGGAACGGCGCCGACACCCCGGATCTCGTTCCGCGTGATGCCGGCGATCGTTCGGTTATCGAGGCGCGCGACGAGCTCCGCGAGGAGATCACGCCCGTCGACGCCCATGTGATGGATGAACCCCCGATGGTTCAGCCCCGTGTAGCTCCACTCGACCCCGTCCATCCGCAGGCCGAGCACATCGCACACGGCCCGCATCGTGATCTGAGGCAATTCGCAGAGTCCCACGACGCGCGCAGCTCCCCAGCGACGGAGCAGAGTCGTCGAGCAGCTCAGGGGGTTCGTGAGGTTCAGGCACAGAGCCTCCGGACAACCGCGCACGATCGCACGCGCGAGGACGCGATGTCCAGGAGCCATCCGGATGGCCGCGGAAAGACCGGCAGGTCCGATGGTCTCGTCGGCGGGCAGGCCGAACGAAGCGGCCAGCCGCTCATCGTCACGCCGCCCATCCAAGCCGCCGTAGCGGATCTGATGAACCACGATGTCCGAGCCATCGAGGGCGGCCGGGAGGTCGAGGGTGGCGGACACTCGCCAACCTCGTGGTTCAAGCGCCCCTCGAGCGTAGGACGCGACCAAGGACATCGCGTCGGCTGCTCGGCCGAACAGGACGAGATCCGCCGGTGCGATGCTGGCGGCGGCGTTCACGATCGCATCGACGAAGCCAACGGCGAACGGGGTGCTGCCCCCCAGGAACGCGATCCTCCGGGCGACATCGTGTCTGCCTCTCGCCGCTCCGAGCCACACGTCGCCGGGGGAGATAGCTCGGTCGGTGCTCATGTCAGATCGGGCACCCCCAGATCGAGGGCGACGATCCCCGCGCCCATCATCCCTTGGTCGTCATCGGGGATGCCGAACTCGATCATCTCGTCCCAGTCCTGACCGATCCGCCAGCACGATGTTTCAGCCGCTCTCGCGATCATCTGCCGATACCCGTCGCCCATCGCGAAGGCGAATCCGCCGACGAGGAGGAACCGTTCGACGCCAGCGATGAGGTGGATCGCGGCGATGGCGCGCCCGAGATGCGACACGCTCGGTTGGATCGCGGAACGGACCCAAGGGTCGGCGCGCGTGAACGCGGATACGATCGATCGGCTGTCGATCGATGCAGCGTCTCCGCAGATGGCACGGAGCATCGACGCCGCGAACCCTGCCGGATCGCGTTCGGCGAGCCGTCGGATGACCCGTTCGCTCCCTCGCCCAGAGGCGATCCCGCCCAGGTGGCCCGGCTCGCCGCAGTCGCACCGGACCGCGTCGGGGTCAAGGTCGACACGGAGATGGCCGATCTCTCCTCCTCGGCCATGAGGTCCCAGCAGC
Organism: Actinomycetota bacterium; assembly: GCA_046726095.1. Classification (GTDB taxonomy): domain Bacteria; phylum Actinomycetota; class UBA4738; order UBA4738; family HRBIN12; genus AC-51. The sequence continues at coordinate 4,681 of JBKOZW010000022.1, read as the reverse complement.
GGTTGCCCCTCCACGAACACCTTGTGGCCAACGCCAGATCCGATCGTCAACACGCAGAAGTCGCTCATGCCTCGGTGCGTGTAGCGATAGCCGGTCGCGGTCAGATCATTCATCACCAGGATCCGCGCTCCGGGCCAAAGACGCGCGCACTCCCGACGGAGCGGGAATCGGGATACACCGATGGTGCCGAGAACCGTCGGGGTCGCGAGGACATACCCGTCGCGGTCGATCGGACCCGGATACGCTACGGAGACCACGTCTGCGCGATGGCCCCGCAGAGACTCCGAGGCGAGCCTGCTGAGCGTTCGGAGGAGCCGGTCCAAAACGTCCTCCGGACTTCCGCCCGTGCTCAAGTAGCTGGGCGAAAGCGCCTGTCTCCTGTTCAACAACGTCCTCGTCACGGGGTCGAACCGTGCCGTACGGAGGTTCGTGCCGCCGACCTCCGCCACGAGTACGACCGGTGAAAGAGTCGGAGACACCTGTTCATCTCTGGGAGCCGACAACGTGCCCCCCAGCATGTCGGGGCGTCGAGCGTGCGGCAAGACCCAGAGGATCCTTTGCACGAACCGAAGCCTCCCTCTATGGTGACGAGACGTTGGTCGGGGAGGGTGCAGCGTGGATGACGGTGGACGAGTGGGCCTTCGCTGGGACGGTCGGACGCTCGCCGCGCCGCGACTCCTCTCGATGCGCTGCGAACAGATCCGCAGCTACGGGGTTCTGGTCTGTGATGACTCCTTGCCGGATCCGCAGGACGTTCTTCCGACCACAACGCTGGGATCTCATCGCGCGCTCGTCCTGACGACCCCCACGGTCCATCGCCTGCACGGCGATACGTTCCGCGGATGGCTCGCGCGCACCGGGCTGGATGCCATCGTCGAGGTGATGCCGCTGACCGAACACACGAAGACGATGGAAGCAGCGCTCCACGTCAGTGCCCAAGCGCAGCAGCACGGCCTCGGCCGCAGAGACGTGATCATCGCGTTCGGAGGGGGTGTGTGTTCCGACGTTGCCTCGGTGGCCGCGAGCCTTACTCGGCGAGGCATCGCTCATATCACGGTCCCGACGACGCTCGTCGGCCAGGTCGATGCGGGCATCGGTCTGAAAGGCGGTGTCAACTTCGGTGGATGCAAGAACTACCTCGGTTGTTTCTCGCCGCCCTGGCTCGCCTTGATCAACCCTGCATTCCTGCGGAGTCTGCCGGTGCGGGAGCTTCGCTGCGGCCTCGCAGAAGTCATGAAGATGGCTTTGATCCGCGACCGCGCCCTCTTCGAGATGCTCATCGGCAGCGGCGCGAGGTTGATCAGCTCCGCATTCTCCGAACCGCCGGACGTGGCGCGATACGTGATCGCTCGATCGATCCAGCTGATGCTCGAGGAGCTCCAGCCGAATGGTTTCGAGGACCGGACGTTGCAGCGTCTGGTCGACTTCGGCCACACGTTCAGCGCAACCTTGGAGGAGCGCTCAGGGTATCGATTGCGGCACGGGGAAGCGGTCGCGATCGATATGGCGCTCAGTTGCGAGATCGCGACGCGACTCGAGTTCCTCGATGCTCGCGAGTGTGACGTGATCCTGCGATCCTTCAGGATGCTCGGCCTGCCCGTCTCCTCCACCCTCATGACGCTGGAGGCTGCGTCTCACGCGATGGATGTGACGGAGGCGCACCGAGGCGGTTCCCTCAATTTGGTCGTGCCGCCGACGATCGGGGAGGGCGTGTTCATCGCCGATGCGGGCGACGTTCCGCGAGGGGTGCTCCAAGCCTCGATCGATCATCTCCTCTCCATGGGAAGCGAACGGCCATTCCAGATGCAGGCGGCCCGACACGACCGGTGACTCCGCGAGGGCTCAGCCTCGCGTGGCCACATCGAGGACGACGATCCGGAGCGGCGCATCTCCATCGTTGACGAGGCCATGTGAGCCGGCTGGTCGGTTCACCACCACGTCACCCGGACCGACGCGGAACGTATCCCCGTCGACGGTCATGTCGCCGGCTCCATCGATCACGACGTAGATCTCCTCGTCACGATCGCCATGCGTATGGAGGCCGATGCTACTCCCGGCCGGCACGATGCACAGGTCGATGAAGTTGCAGGACGAACCGCCTCCTGATGTGTCGACGTGCGCGGTTCGGACCGTATCGCGCCCTCCGTGGGCGACCGTTCCTTGGAACGAGGCCGTTCTGAAGGAAAGGAAGCGATTCGGCTGCATCTCATCTCCTGTTGGACATCTCGGCAACCCATGCCCGGGCGAGTTGCGGGCTGATCTGCACATCGTCGTTACGTTCATCGACTCGATCGCTCGGCAACCACGTCATCCCGTCGAGCGCGGGCGACACACTCGCCTGAACGTCGAACCGCAAGATGACGTGACGCGCAACGCGCCCGGTCGCCTCGTCGATGTCGTCGAACTCCGCCAAAGGGGGCTCTCGCCTCCGCAACACCTGGAGATCGACGATCTCGTCGACCCTCGGGAGGGTCCACATCCGTTCGTCGCCGACGGTGCGACGGGCGGGCGACACGAGCACGCCGTCAGCTCCGACCGCGAAGGCGCACGTGACCACGTGCGTTGGTGGCTCCACCCATCGCTCGAACGCGGCGAGGTGGTCGGCAACGAGTGATTCGGCCACATCCACGCCTTCCGCGTCGTTCACATCCACCCAGGGAGGGCCGTGGCGGAACTCCACCACTTCCTCCCCTCGGTGCATGAGTGCCGTTGAGAGATCGGCCAGCCCCATGGGGGCACCATCAGCGGCCGCGGCAAGCGCTGTCGGTCCCAGGGCGGAGACAGCGCTGCACACCAGCGTCCGACGCTCTGGCTTCTCCCGATAATCGACGACGCGGCCGTCCGAGACCGTCAGTTCACCATAGGGTGTACGGAACGACTCGAGGTGCGTCGCGAGGGTGAGGGCCGCTCCTGTGCGTCGATGGTGTTCCAGGACGGCTCGAAGGTCCAAAGACGTGAGGTTGTCTGAGTACACGACCAACACGGTCGACGCCCGGCCACGTAGCTGTCCCGCGCATCCGATGTTGCCGAGCGGTTGAGTTTCCTCGAGGAGGCGGAGCCGCGCGCCGGCGGCGACCGCCAGTTGGGCCCCGCGTGAGGCCGCGAACGCGCCGATCATCGGCAGATCGGCGGGGACCGACACCACGATCTCTCGGAAACCGGCTCGGAAGAGTGGATATAGATTCCGCTCGAGAAGGGGGACTCCCCGGACGCGGACGAGCGGCTTCGGTACGGGCTGCCCGGACGAGCGCATCCGTTCACCTCGACCGCCTGCCATGACCAGCGCGATCGTGTTGCTCTCCACTCCGGGCGAGTCTATCTCTCCGACTTCCCGATCCGGGAGTGAAAGGTGTCGCTCGCCTCGGTGAGGAATCGATCCTCCTCGTCACCCAGCTCGATATCGGCGGCTGCGACGTTCTCCTCGAGCTGACCGACGGTCCTGGCGCCGGGGATCGCCACGACGTTGGGCCGCCGGATGAGCCATGCCAGCGCGATCTGCGCGGCGGTGGCCTGGTGCGACGCTGCGACCTCACGGACCGCCGTGAGTATCGGGGCGGCATTCGCGATCATGTCGGGCCGGAACAGCGGGTTCTTCGCGCGAACGTCGCGAGGGGTGTTCGAACCGTCGTAGCGACCGGACAGGAGGCCCTGAGCGAGCGGGCTGTACGCGATCACGAGGCGACCGTTCGCCTGAGCCCAAGGCAAGACCGCGCGTTCAGCGTTCCGAACGGCGAGGCTGTAGCGCACCTGGTTGGAGATCACGGAAGCCCCAAGGGCGACCTCGGCCCGTTGCCACTGCGCCAGCGAGAAATTGCTGACGCCGACGTGACCGATCCGACCGAGACCATGCAGCTCGGCCATCCCGCGCATCGTGCTGGTCAGCGGGACGAGTGGGTTGGGCGCGTGCACCTGGTAGAGGTCCAGCCTTTCGACGGCGAGACGACGTGCGCTCCGCGTCGCTCGCCAGACGACCACCGGAGCGATCGGGAAGACGGGGAAGAGTTTCGTCGCGATGAACGCTTCCTCGCGACGCCCCCGGATGGCAGCGCCGATGATCCGCTCCGATCGGCCGAAGCCATAGATCTCTGCCGTATCAAGCATGTTCACACCCAAGGCGAGGGCGCGTTCGGTGATGGCGATGGCGTCGTGGCGTGCGTAGTCGCCTCCATAGCGCCACTCGCGCGAGCCGAATTGCCACGTGCCGAGTCCGACCACCGAAAGGCGGGTGCCATCCGCCTCGATGTACCGCATCGTGCGGATGTTACTGGCGACAGCCTTCGGGGCTTGCGTCCGGAGGCTTCGACTACGCTCGCGGTGTGCCGACCGCTCCGAAGGACGCCCTACTCCGCGCTCGCTCCACGGTGCATCGCGCGATCTTCGCGGTGACGGAAGGCCGCCTCCTGAGCCGGTGGGGCGGTCTACCCGTCGTCCTGCTCACGACGACCGGGCGCAGGACGGGCCGGCGGAGGAGCGCAGTCCTCGTCACTCCCGTGGAGAACGATGATCGCGTCATCCTGGTGGCCTCGAACGGGGGTGCTCCCCGCCATCCCGATTGGTACCTGAACCTCTGCGAGCGGCCGGAGGCCGAGATCGTCCTTGCTGGAAGCCGCCGGCGGATGACGGCTCGCACGGCCACACCGAAGGAGAGGGCGAGCCTGTGGGCGCGGATCACCACACGGGC
>JBKOZW010000021.1:0-10675 GCA_046726095.1 Actinomycetota bacterium | reverse complement strand
GAGCTCCGCCCCGGTCGTCGTGCGCGCCGGCCGCGGTAGCGACGCGAAGATCCGCTCGTACGTCGCGTTGAAGGCCGGGAAGTCGTCGATCGACGCGAGGAACGCGGAGACCTTCACAACGTCGTCCAAGCCGCCTCCCGCAGCCACGGCGATCGCCTCCAGGTTGCGAAGGGTCTGCTCGGTCTGCTCCTCGACCGACGTGCCCAGCACCTCGAGGGTCGTCGGATCGAGGGGACCTTGTCCGGACATGTAGACGAAGTCCCCGGCCCGGATCGCTTGGGAGTACGCACCGGTCCCCCGTGGGGCACCGTCCGTCCGGATCTCCGCTCCTGCGTCCATCCGTCCCTCCGCCGCGTTCCACTGCGCGGAACGCTGTTCTACGTTCCGCGTATCTTCACGGACCCGACACCCGTTGGTCAACCCGCAGGCGACCAGCCGGGTCGCCGGCCCGGGGGATCTCCCGACGCAGCGCCTCGATCACATCCCGCATCGCGGCCGCGGGCAGGCGCTCCTTGGGCGCCGAGATCGAGATCGCCGCAACCGGGATGCTCCCTCCGAAGAACACGGGCGCCGCGACGCACTTCACTCCCGGCTCGCTCTCCTCGAGGTCCTTCGCGAACCCTTCCGTCCGGATCCTGGTCATCTCGCGCGCCAAGGCCCCTGGCTCCTCGATCGTCCGCGCCGTGCGGCGGGCGAGCGGCGCGTGCTCGTCTGCCCACGCGTGCAGCGCGGCGTCCGTCGGATAGGTCCACGCGAGGAGCGCCTTCCCGACCGCCGTGCAGTGCGCAGGATTTCGGCCGCCGATCTTCGAGCTCAGCGCGATCGGGTGCGTCGGCTCGAGCTTGTCGACGTAGACGACGTCGGCGCCGTCGAGAACGCCGAGGTGGATCGTCTCGTTGAGCTCCGCGCGGAGACGCTCGAGCGTCGGACGGAGCCACACCCGCACGTCGAGCCGGTCGTAGAACTCGAACGCGATCCGCATCAGCTCCGGCCCGAGGAGGTAGCGGCCGTCCTCGCGCTGCGTCGCGAACCCGCGTTGGCGCAGCGCCGTGAGCGTGCGGTGCAGCGAGCTCTTGGGGAGCGTCAGTGACGACGCGAGCTCCTCGAGGGAAGCGCCCGAGCCGTGCCGGGAGAGCTCATCGAGCATCCGCAACGCGCGGTCGACGCTCTCGATCGTGGGTGCGTCCGGTCCGACCACAATGCCGATGCTACCGCGCTGTTCCGCTCGGCGGAATAACCTTCCACGATCGAGAACCGGTGACGCGATCACCCCGCTCGGATCGACCCGGGGATCAGGTCGCCGTGCGCTTCGATGAGCTCATCGACCATGGTCACGATCCTCGAAGGAGGAAGCGTCGCGGCGGTGTTCGGATCGAGGAGGGCCGCCTGATAGACAAGGTCGCGTGATCCCTCGACCACAGCCCCCACCGTCAGCTCGACGACGTTGAGGAACGTGTGGTTGAGCGCCAAGCATTGCGGAGGGATCGCGCCGATCCGGTCTCGCCGAACACCGTTGCGGTCGACACGGACCGGAACCTCGACACAGGAGTCTTCCGGCAACCCATCGATCAAGCCGTCGTTGCGAACGTTGCCATAGAGCTCCGCGGGCACGCCGGTCTCGCGCGCGACGATGAACTGCGACGCCAGCTCGTCGTTGCGTTCGAGTTCGAGCTCACCGCCGGCATCGAGCGTCGCTTCGATCCCTTCCCACTCGCGGAGGTTCTCCTCGCTCCGACGGAGGTACTCGTCGATCTCGATCCGGAACCGCTCCACCTGTGCATCGTCGTGGAGGAACCACGGCACGTACTCCGCGCTGTGCTCGGACGACTCCGTCGGGAAGTAGCCGAAGCGTCGGAAGAGCTCGACGCGAACCCGCCGACCGAGACCGTCCGGGTCCGAGTCGATGATCTGCCGCAGCCGTGGGTACAGGTCAGCGCCGGTCTCCGCGTCGACGAAGTCGTACACGAAGCACTGATGGTTGAAGCCCGCCGTGCGGAACCGCACCCGCTCGGGTGTCAGGCCGACGAGCTCCGCGAGGAACGCGTGCGTGTCGCGCACGCTGTGACACACGCCGATCGTCTGCGCGGCAGGCCACGTCGATCCGGCCCAGATCCCCCAGGGAACCATCGCCATCGGGTTCGTGTAGTTGAGGAGGAGGCCGTCCGGGCACAGGGTCGCCATGTCGTCGGCCATCTCGATCATGACCGGGATCGTCCGGAGGCCGCGCATGATCCCGCCGATCCCGATCGTGTCGGCGATCGTCTGGCGAACGCCGTAGCGGCGCGGGATGTCGAAGTCGGTGCGGGTGGCGGCGTATCCGCCTACCTGGATCTCGTTGATCAGATAGTCGGCCCCGTCGAACGCCCCCTTCCGCTCGGCGTGCGCGGTGACCGTGTGACCGGCATGGAGGCGCTCGACCACCTGTCGCCCGGCTCGCTCCGCGTACGCGAGGCGTTCGGGGTCGATGTCGTGCAGGGCGAACTCGAGCGTGCCGGCGAGCTCGGCCGCGGAGCAGAGGTCCGTGAGGATGTTCCGCGTGAACTCGACGCTCCCCGCGCCGATGATCGCGATCTTCGTCATGGGCGGGAGTCTAGGCTGGGTCGATGTTCCGGCCCTCGCCCGTGACGGCGTCGCCGTGCGCGGACTGTTCCTGACGACCGGGTTCGCGATCGCCGCGTTCTTCCCGTTCCTCGCGCTGTACCTGCGTGACTTCCACGGGCTCGACGAGAGCCGGATCGGGTTGGTGCTCGCGTGCACGGCCGCCGCGCGGATGTTCGCGAATCCCGTGTGGGGACATATGGCCGACACGAAGATCGGGCGGCTGACGGCGCTCCAGCTGGGGCTGGCGGGGTCGGCCGCCGCGGCGTTCCTGCTGAACGCCGCGGCGGGCGTCCCCGCCGTCGCGACGCTGATGGTCGTCCAGGCCGCGTTCATGGTCGCGGCCTGGCCGAACATCGACGCGATCGCGCTCGAGCACCTGGGCGACGCTCGGATGTCGGAGTACGGACGTCTCCGCGGATGGACGAGCCTGTCCTACGCCGTCGGATGCCTGCTCTTCGGCGCGATCCTGCAGGCGGCGGGGATCGGCTGGGCGATGCCGCTCTACGGACTGAGCGCGGTCACGATCCTGGTGTGGAGCACGACGGTGGGCCGCGATCGTCCGCACACGTCGGGAGACCACGGCCGCCTCGGCGCGCTCGGATCCGTGTTCCGCGAGGCGCCTCGGTACTGGGGCTTCCTCGTCGCCGCGCTGTTCGTGTGGACAGGGTTCAACGCCGCGTGGAACTTCATCGGTCCCCGGATCGAGGACCAGGGGGGCGGGCCGTTGCTCATCGGTCTTGGCACGGCGATCGGAGGTCTATGCGAGGTCCCGATGATGCGGAGCTCGTCCCGGTTGCAGCGACGGTTCGGTCTGCGATGGGTGTACGTGGCCGGCTGCGCGACGTACGGGATGACCTTCCTCCTGTGGGGCGCGGTCTCGAGCCCGACGTTCCTGTCGCTGCTCGCCGTGTTCGAGGGGATCGGCTTCAGCTTGCTCTTCACGACCGCGGTCGTCGTCGTCGGCCGGCTCCTGCCGCGATCGCTCTACTCGACGGGGAACGCGGTCGGACAGATGGTCGCGTTCGGGATCGGGCCGATCCTGGGCGCGGGGCTCGGCGGCGTGGTCTATCAGCGTCTCGGCGCGCCTACGCTCTACCTGGGCGCCTGCGCGCTCGCGTTCGCCGCCGCCGTCATCGCGTGGTTCGCGCTTTCGACCCCGTTGCTCAGCGAGCCGGAACGGGAGCCCGAGGCAGACCGTATCCCGTAGGCCTGCGACCTGCCGGTTTGCGGAAGACCCATCACGCCCGGACGATGGCGGCCCCCCGGGGGGAAAGGGGAACCATGGTCAGCGCGTACATCTTGATCCAGACGGAGGTCGGCAAGGCCGGTCAGGTCACCGAGCGGGTCCGCGGCATCGAAGGGATCGTCACCGTCGATCCGGTCACGGGGCCGTACGACATCGTGGCGCGGGCGGATGCCCCCGACCTGGATCTGCTCGCGAAGGGGACCGTGATGCCGATGCAGGAGCTCGAAGGCATCACGCGAACGCTCACCTGTCCGATCCTCCAGCTCTAGCTCTCCGATGATCGACGGTTGATCGACCAGCGGCTCGTCACGAGCGACGAGCTCCGCTCGGACGAGCTGGCGCAGATGTTCGCCGCCGCGTGGGGCGGCGGTTCACGGAAGAGGACTGGGAGCACACCTTCGGAGGGGTCCACGTCCTGCCGTTCGAGAACGGGGCGATGGTGGCGCATGGGGCCGTCGCCGAGCGCACGCTCTGGCTCGACGGCCGTGCGCTTCGGACCGGATACCTGGAGGCCGTCGCGACGTGGCCCGAGCACCAGGGTCGCGGCCACGGGAGCGCGGTCGTCGAGGTGCTTGATGCTCTCGTCCGGGAGAAGTACGAGCTCGGCGGGCTCTCGACGGGCAGACGCAGCTTCTACGAGCGGCTCGGCTGGCTCCTGTGGCGCGGGCCGCTCGCGGTGCGCACGGACACCGGAGACGTCGGAACGCCCGAGGAGCGCGGCGCCATCTTCGTCCTGCCTACACCCCGGGTGCCGGATCCCGACCTGGACACGAGGCTCGTCTGCGACACGCGCAGCGGGGACGTCTGGTGACGCTCGCTCAACGCTCGTCGACCTGAACGGGGAAGGGCAGCGCGACCGGATCGACGAACGGTGACGAGCCGCGCTCGTCGAACCGATCCATCCGGAAGTCGTCGGCATGGTCGACCACGCTCGTGCCACCTTCGAGCATCAGGTCGACCGAGATCCTCGACACCGCCGGTCCCCACATCATCCCGTGGCCGCACGCCGACGCGATCGCGACGCCGTCGACGCACGTCTCGTCGCGGAGCACGAGCGGCCCGGCGAGGGGCAGGTGATCGGGTGTGTACTCGATCGTGGCGGCCCAAGCCTTCTTCAGACCAAGTCCTTCCGTCGCCGGCATCAGCTGGTTGAGCCGTCGCTCCATCTTCCGGAGGTACGCCCAGTCGATCGTCCGTCCCGGCCCGGGTGCCTCGTTAGGGTTGGACATCCCCCAGAGGAAGCCGCCCTCCTCCGGCCGCCAGTAGATCCCCGCCCCGATGTCGAAAGCCATCGCGGTGGTGTCGGCGTGCAGCGCCGGCGACGCCTCGGTCACGGCGACCTGGTGCCGCGCGTAGCCCACCCAGGCGCGCGCGCCGGCCGCCGCGGCCACGGCCTGCAGGGCGGGGCCGCCGGTGAGCAGGACGAGGGGCGTCGCGATCGTCCCGGCCGTCGTCTCGACCGCCGTGACCTCGCGACGCCCCCGGCGTCCCGCGCGCGAGCGGAGCCCTACGAACGAGACGCCTTCGCGGAGGACGACCCCCGCGCGTTGCATCGCGAGCGAGTACGCGCGGACGTTCCGCGGCGGGTCGACCCAGCCGTCGGTCTCGACGTAGGAGCCCCCGCGATAGCCGTCGCCGGCCATCGCGGGGATCAGCCCACGAACCTCCTCCACCCCGACCCATCGCGCGTCCAGCCCAGCTCCCCGCTGCATCTCGATCCGCTCGTGCGCCGCCCGCTCGTGCGCCGCGGTCGTCGCCAGGATCACGTAGCCGCGCGGAACGAAGCCGGAGTCCGTGCCGTATCGGTCCCGCTGACCTCGGTAGAAGCCGATCGACCATGAACCGAGCCGGACCGTGTCCGGGCTCCCACCCTGTGCGCGCACCATCCCGGCGGCGCGGCTCGACGCCCCCGACCCCACCCGCTCCCGGTCCACGACCACGACACGTTCGACGCCGGCCTCGCGCGCGAACACCGAGGCCCACCCACCGATGGTGCCGGCGCCGACGATCACCAGGTCCGCGCGGTCACGTGCCATGCCTGCGCGAACCCTATCCGCGTGCCGGGCGAACCCGTATCCGATGCGAACTACGCTTGCCGCGATGGAGCTCGCGCCCACACCGCCGGCGCCCGCGGACCGACGCACCCTCTACGAGGAGATGCTGGCGGTGCTGGCGCTCTCCCTCCTCGCGAGCGCCGCCTTCGCGATCGTGTCGCTCGTGACCCAACCGGTGAACCGAGGCGTCGTGGTGGCGTCCGCAGACCAGAACCCGCTGTTCGCGAACCAGGTCTTGGGCTTCGTCTTCGGGCTGGCGCCGGCGTTCCTGGTGATCCACCTCGTCCGTCGCGACGGCGAGGGCGTCGCGAGCATCGGGCTGTCATGGGATCAGCCGCGTCGCGATGCGACGCGTGGCATCGGGTTGTTCGCCGTCGTCGGCGCGGCGGGGCTCGGGATCTACCTCGCCGCGGTGCAGCTTGGGGTGAATCGACTCGTCGTGCCCGTCGCCCCCGGGCACTGGTGGACCTGGCCTGCGCTCCTCATGACCGCGACACAAGCCGCGGTCCTCGAAGAGGTCATCGTGCTCGGGTACCTGGTGACGCGGCTGCAACAGGTCGGCTGGACGCCGATCGCGGCCGTCGTGGGGTGCGCCCTCCTCCGCGGCGGATACCACCTGTACCAAGGCTGGGGCGGGTTCGCCGGGAACCTGTTGATGGGGCTGCTGTTCGGGTTCCTCTTCCTGCGTTGGCGCCGCACGTGGCCCTTCGTGATCGCGCATCTCCTGCTCGACTTCACGGCGGGCGCCGGGTGGCTGCTGTTCCACCAGCACCTCCCGGGCGGCTGATCCGACCCGCTACTGCAGGTCGCGAGGGATCGTCCGGTCCCACCGACGCCGGTGCCGCTCCCGGTCGCCGTCGTGAGTCACGAGGTCGATCCCGACGCGGTACGCGTCGCGATCGGAGTCGACCCGTACGCGCGTGAACGCACGTACGGTCGCCTCCGGGTAGCGGATCTCGTACGCCGCCTCGCCGTCCGCGAACGCGGGACCGGGGTCGCCGGTCGAGACCCCCACGCGCCCCTCATATCGCTCCACGAATGACGCCGCTTCCTCGTTCCCCGGGTACTCGCCGCCGTAGCCCGTCTCCGCCCGGAGCTCGTCGTCGGTTCGATGGATCTCGCGACGCCACCACCCGTCCCCGCCTTGCTTGTGGAGGTCGCGCCGCGGCTCGGTTGCCGGGACGAGATCCGGGACGTCCTCGACAGGCGGGGGGCCGTCGAGCACCGGCATCGTCAGCACCGCGGTCGCGCGGTCGAGCGTCAGGACGCCCGGTCGCGGCGGCGACCACGCGTTCGGCCAGTCGGCGCTCGCGATGTCGAGCCGGATCCGATGGCGCTCCTCGAACGTCCACGAGCACGCCTCGAGTTCCAGCTCGATCTCCGTCGCGACGTCTGGCTCCAGGGTGAGCGGTTCGGCGGACCCCTCCCGGTGGGCAAGGTTCAGCAGACCGCGGACGACGAGCGACGAGGCCCCATCCGGGAAAACGTCGCAGACCTTCGCCGACAGGTACGCGACGGGGACGTCGGCGGTGACGCGAACGCGGAACGTCGGGTGGCCGAGGATCTCAACCTCGCGCTCCAACGGCTCCCAGGTGTAGGTGAGCGACCGAGCTTCGTCCGGCCGTTGGTCGTCGGGCTGCGTCCACGGCATCACACCGGCGCAGCTGATCCAGGCCTGGGTTCCGACGTCGCCGCGGATCGTCAGCTCGTCCGGTCCGTCGCCGGAGGCGAGCCCTCCCGCCTCGGCCTTCGCGAGGCTCAGTTCGGTCGGGCTGAGGCGTGCCGGCGGCCACGCCGGTTCGAACCGCCACGTGCCGCGCACCTCGGCGCGGAGCGGATCCGGCAGCGTGGAGCGCTCGGCGAACAGGACGATCGGCGGTTCGCGGTCGATCCCGTTGTCGACCCCCTTCAGCCACCGGTCGAACCAGCGGACGAGCTCGGGGGTGAGCCGGACGTTGGGACCCGGCGTCGACGTCTCGGTGGCGGCGTGCGCCCATGGACCGATCAGCAGGCGAGCGGGCGCGCGGAACCGGGGGAGCGAGCGGAACGCGATGTTCGTGTACCCGTCTGCCCAGCCCGCCACGATCATCGTCGCCGCTTCGATGTCCTCGATCACCTCCCGGGCCGATCCGTATCGCCAGTACCCGTCACGCCGCTGGTGCGAGAGCCACGTCAGGAACCAGGGGTCCAGCCGCTCGACCCGCCGGTCCCACTCCGCGCGCCAGCCATCGCCCCAGATCGCCGGCACCGGGGGCAGCGCGTTCATCGCGACCATGTACGTGGGGTAGTCGACGACATCGAGCTGCTTCAGCACGCCGCCGAAGTAGTGGACGTCGTCGCCGTACCGATCGTCACTCGCGAAGATCGGCACGATCGCCCTGAGCGCGGGCGGTCGGTCGAGCGCGGCCTGCAACGAGTTGAACCCGCCGTAGCTCGTCCCGAACATGCCGACCGCTCCGGCCGACCAGTCGCGCGTCGCGAGCCAGTCGATCACCTCGACCAGGTCGCGGCGCTCGGCACGCGAGTACTCGTCGGTCGCGATCCCTCCGGACGACCCTGTGCCGCGGACGTCCAGCCAGCACACGACGTAGCCGTGCTCGGCGAGCTCGGCGTAGCCCGGCCGGTAGCCTGCCGTGAGATCGTCCTTCCGGTAGGGGAGCGCCTCCATCACCGCGGGCCACGGGCCCCCGTCGTCGGGGAAGAACAGCGTGGCCGACAGCTCGACCCCGTCGGACATCGGGATCCGAACCAGCTCGCGTCGCGTCATCGTGGCGCGAAGGGTACGTTCAGATCCAGGCGTTGAACCACACGATCGTCCGCCAATGCAGGTCGCTGATGCGACCGGCGGTCAGGACCGGCCAGAACCAGATGAAGACCCCCACCACCGCGATCAGGTACGCGACCACGAACGGCCGGTACACGTACGCGCGTGAGATCGCGGGTTCGCCCGTCTCGGGGTTGGTCGCGACGTCGCCGGTCTGCGGGTCGCGGACCACGATCGTGGCGTCCGACGCCTCCCGCAGGAAGTACGTGATGCCCAGGATCATGAAGGGCGTCAACGGCAGCACGTAGAAGAAGAAGGTGGGCCGGGTCACCAGGAACCACGGCAGGTACTGGGCCGCGAAAACGACCACGATGAACCCTGCGCGCCAGTCCCGGAGCCGGTACCACATCACCGCGACGGCCGGGATTGCGACGACGCTCGCCCAGAAGATCATCGGGTTGCCGATCGCCAGCACCTGCTCGATGTCCGGGCCGATGTCCTTCACGAAGAACGACGTCGGCCGTGCGTCGATGATCCATTTCCACGCCCGCGCGTAGTACGGGTGGGTCGGCGTGTAGGCGCCCGTCTTGGGATCCAGGGCTGTCCACTGGATCCCGGTCCGATGGAAGTGGATCGACGCCGTCATGTTCTCCCACCATCGGTCCCAGCTCCATCCGAAGTGGTGGAACCACGGCAGCCACGAGACCATGTAGACGACGATCGGGACGAACACCAAGGCGATCACGATGCCGAGCGTCTCCCGCGTCACCGCGCGTCCGAACGCCGCGCCGAGCGTGCGGCCCCTCCGATGACGCCGGGTGGTCTCCCACATGTAGACGATCACGAAGGCGGCGACCAGAGCCATCGCCCCGGACCACTTCACCGCCGCGGCGGCGCCGAAGGCGACCCCCGCCGCGAGTCGCCAGGGCCGCAACACGGGGGAGGGGACGGGCGGCGGTGGGATCGCCGGGCTGAGCACGATCGTCCCGGAGGCATCAAGGGCGTGCGTCTCGGGTGGGTCGACCGCGGCGGCCTCCTCGTCGACGGTCCGCCGTTCGATCCACCGGCGGTCGAGCAGCAGGAACAGGAACCCGAGCACGACCCAGAGCTCGAGGTGGACGTCGAGCAGCGCCGTCCGTGACATCACGACGTTCAGGTGCTCGGTGGCGATCAGCAGCCCAGCGACGAACGTCCACACGGGCTTGCCGAACAGCAGCTGCGCGATCACCGCGGTGAACAGCACGACGAGGGTTCCGGCGAGCGCGGAGGTGAACCTCCATCCCCACGGATCCATCCCGAACGCCTTGATGCCGAGCGCGATCTCCCATTTCCCGAGCGGCGGGTGGACCCACGAACCGACATCCCACTTCTGCTGGCGCCAGTACTTCTCGTCGTTCGACTCGATGCGGCAGGTCTCGTCGGACCAACCGACCAGGATGCACGCCGCCTTTGGGTAATAGACCTCGTCGAAGACGAAGGTCGGGGGCTGCTGGAGGTGGACGAATCGCAGGAACGCGGCCAAGGCGGTCACGGCGACGACCGCCACGACCGGACGGTTCAGCCGCGACAGGAGAGGCACCGGCTCAGCGTACCGGGCGGTCCTTCACGCGCAGGACGAACTGCAGGCCCTGGAACGCCTCCGTGATCGACGCGCTCTTGTTGTCGACGAGTCCGGCGTCCAAGCCGATCCGCTGGACGGCGTCGAAGTCGAGGTCGGTATCGAGCCGCGCCGCCTTCTTCGGCCACGCGATCCACAGGCGTCCCGCCGGAGCGATCGCCGACGCGAGACGTGGGAAGCGTGTCACGAGGTCGGTGCGGTGCGTGAAGAAGCCGATCACGACGTCTAGGTCCTTCCCAGACTTTGGCGCCGGGCGGCGGAGGCGGTCGACGCCGGGCGGGAGCGGCGCGAGCCGCTCCAGCTCGGCGTCGAAGCCGTCGGGGGGGGGCGGGGGGAGGCCCCCCCCCGCCCCCCCCCGCACCCCCCGAACCCCCCCCGGGGGGGGCCCCGAG
>JBKOZW010000020.1:0-6619 GCA_046726095.1 Actinomycetota bacterium | reverse complement strand
CCCCCTTCGCTTCGGGGCGGCGGTGCCTCCCCACCGCGCGGGCGTTGGGGGGGGGGGGGGGGGGGGGGGGGGGGGGCCGGCCCCCCCCCCCCCCCCCCCCCCCCCGACCCCCCAGCTCAGACGCGTGCGCCGTAGATGTTCTGGTCGAGACCTCCCTGGGACAGGCACGGGTCGTCGATCGTCGGCGACGAGTACGACGGCGCGTTGATGTCGTTGGGGTCGTAGACACACGGCTGGAACACATCGAAGCCGTCCGCGTCGTCGTCGTCTCCGACCTCCCGCGGATCCGTGCCGGGGACCAGATCGCGAGAGTCGGTCCATGCCACGTTCACGCCGCCGGGCACGGCCGACACGTAGTTGTAGTCGCCCCAGAAGCCCACCCGGCGCGATCCGTGCGTCTCCCATCCGAAGTTGCTCCCTGCGGTGCTCACGACGGACTCTGCCCAGGTTGCGCCGCCGTCGGTCGATCGCGCGACCCTGGCCTGCACGACGTCGCCGGAGTTGACGCCGTTCGCATCGTTGCCGGGAGGACGGTCCGGCGAGTAGGCGGAGTCCGATCGCGAGTCGTAGAAGATCACCGTGATCGTTCCGCCAGCCGACGCGATGTCGGGGAACCATTGGTGGCCGGCCGCCGCCGCGTCCAACCTTCGAGCCGCGCTCCAGGACGCTCCATCATCGGCCGAGTTCCGGACGAACACCTTCGACTGGCCGTTCGGCAGCTCCGAGGCCCACACGACGTGGACGCCCGTCTCGTCGGCAGCGACCGCCGAATTGCTGAAGAACCGTGAGAATGTGAAGCCACTGGGGCACGCGAACGGCCCGTCGCCGCAGTCGACGCCGCCGGTCCCGCCCGTGAACTGGTCCGAGTCGAACCTCGTGATCGATGCGATATTGATCGGCGGCCCGAACGACGCGCCGCCGTCCGTCGAGCGCAGGAGCCACACGTCAGCGGTCGGGCGGCTCGCCGACTCGTAGGTGAGGTAGGTGAGCCACACCGTCCCGTCGGGTCCGACGGCCAGGTCCGTGAACGAGGCGGTGCCTCGCTCCTTCGGCGTCACCTTCACGGGTCTCGAATAGGTGAGCCCTCCGTCCGTGGACCTCGAGAACAACACGGCGTTCGCGGGAGCGAAGGCGTCGTACTGCGACCACGCCACGTACACGTTGCCCCCGTGGTCTCCGCTGGTCTGGTCGACCGCAAGGTTGATCTTGTCCTGGAACAGACCCGCCTGGAACTGACCGGAAGGAGTTCCACGCTTCACCAAGACGGTCCGGTCGTACGTCGCTCCGTGACCTGTGTATCTGGCCACGTAGACCGACCCGTTGATCGGCTTGGTCCGGTTGAAGCAGATGAACCCGTAGAAGAGGGTCCCACCCGCGTCGAAGCTCTGGGTCGGGTCGCCCGCAGCCGAGCAGCGCCCATGGAGCGGTGACGCGAGGCCGGCGGCCGACGAATCATCCAGGTATCCCGGAACCAGGCTGTTGCTCCAGCTTCCTCCGCCATCCTGGGAGCGGTAGTACCCGACCCACACGTCGCCGTTCACGATCGAGGCGCAGTAGTCGTTCGCTCCGGCGACGACCACGTTGGGCGCGGATGGGTCGACCGCGACCGTGGGCTCGTTCTGCTGGCGTCGCCCGGTGCTGCACGCTGCGGTCGTGGCAT
Source organism: Actinomycetota bacterium (assembly GCA_046726095.1). GTDB lineage: Bacteria > Actinomycetota > UBA4738 > UBA4738 > HRBIN12 > AC-51. Next base: position 4,959 of record JBKOZW010000020.1, on the reverse strand, counting down.
CGGTACCGCCGTCGTACCGCAGGTAGCTGCCGGGGGCGTCGTCGCCCGTGATGCGCGCGTCGCCGGCGGCTCGGACCGGGGCCGCCACGAGCACGACCAGGGTCGCAGCCGACAGGTAGGCCAAGAGTCGACGTCTCATATCCTGCTCCTTCCATCCGAGGTGCGCGGATGACGTCTTCGATCGCCTCACCGTCCGTTCTAACAAGTGACGGGCCGAATCGTCGAGGCCGAGGCCGGTGACTCGATCCTCGCTGGACCTGGAAGCCTTACGCCGGAGCGTCGATGGCGAAATCTCGTGAGAGCGGAGGGACTCGAACTCCTACGGCATTTCGGCCACCGGGTCGTAAGGGGCCGGGCGGGTCCGCAGCAGACGTGCGGTCCCGCCCGGACGTCGACCGCTCAGGAGCTCGATTGCCGGACGAGCCAACACTGCAGCCCGGTGTGCTGGCTGAACAGCGCGACCGCGAGCGCCTTGCCGCCGAGCTCGACCGCGTGCGCGTCGACGGCCTCGTACTCCTTCCCGTCCGCCCACCTCACCACGTAGTACGTGTCGGCACGTGGTGTCGTGGCGAGAGCCGACGTCGTGGGAACCACCGCCAACGCGCCGGCGATCACCCCATCAGGATCTTGCTCATCGGAGCCTCCTTCCATCCCGACCGAGGATCATCCTGCACCTGATCCCCAAGAGGCGTTTTCCCGGCGCCCGAGTAACAGGAACGTGATCATCTCTGCCTTCCCCTTCACCTGCACCGGTCCGCGGGGCTGACACCGATACCGGTCGCGGAGCAGTTCGTAGGTCGACGGGGAGACCTGGATCTCGCCGGGGAGCCCGCTCGATTCCATCCGGCTCGCCGTATTCACCGTGTCACCCCAGAGGTCGTAGGCGAACTTGTGTGTCCCGATGATCCCCGCGGTGACCGGTCCCGACGCGACCCCGATGCGCAGCTGCAGCCGCCGACCGCCGAAGGTCGTCGTGGCGACGAGGTCTCGGATCCGAAGGGCCAGGTCGGCGATGGCGTCGGCGTGGTCGTCGCGCGGCACCGGCACCCCCGAGGCCACCATGTACGCGTCGCCCACCGTCTTGATCTTCTCGAGCCCGAGTTCCTGGACGAACCCGTCGAACGCTGAGAAGACGCCGTCCAGCAGGCCCACTAGGTCTGCCGGCGTCATCGTCGAGGACATCGGCGTGAAGTCGACCACGTCGGCGAACAGCACGGACGCAGACGGCACGTCGTCCGCGATCGTGCCCGGCGCATCCTTGAGTTGAGCCACGATCTGGTCGGGGAGGATCGCGTGCAGCAGATCGTCCGACCGTTGCTGGAACAGATCCCGCTGGCGGATGAAGTAGATCAACACGGCCATCGTCACGATGCCGGCTGCGATCAGGTTGAAGGCGGCGTTCCCCGTGGGGTCGTCCAGGGCGTAGATCGGATCGACCCAGTGGGGGATCGCGACGGCGTACACCACGGACAGCAGGAACACGCCGAACCAGACGAGCCCTGCCCTGAGGTTGATCGCGAGCAGCGCCCCGAGTGCGACGTCCAGGCCGAAGATCACCAACAACCCGGAAGGCAGGAGCCCTCCGAACATCGCCGTGTCGAGCACTGGGCCCGCCACGATGACGATGAACATCGCATGCAGGCTGGCCACGTAGCTCGTTGGACGGATCGCGATGACGAGGAGCAGGAAGACTGGGATCGCGAGGGTGACCAGATCGACGACGCCGACCCACGCGTACCCGGCGTCGAAGCGCGCGATCGCGGGTGGGATGCTCAGCAGGGTCGCGAGGATGAACGCGAGCATGAAGACCCGACGGCCGCTGCGCCGGATCTCGGACTCGTCTGGAGACGCCCCGATCGACAGGATGCCCTCGAGGATGCGCTTCCAGATCGGCTGGTGTGGCATCCCCGGAACGTACTCCGAAGGGGACGGGCCGACGTTCCTCGGTTCAACGTCCGTGAAGGCGAGCGCCAGCGACCCGCGCCCTGTTCGTGATCGTGCTGCGAGAGGCCGGACACGAAGTCCCGCGGCCTCTCGGCCACCCGATCCTGACGTTGCTCGCGTGAGACATAACGAACACGAAGACGGGGGGATGCACCGATGCCGTTCGCGACGAACGATCGTGACGCGAGCCGTGTGTACTTCGAGGAAGAAGGTGGCGGAGATGCGCCGGTCGTGGTCCTCGGCGGATTCGTTGATCCGGTTGAACAGGTTCGGCGTGCACCGATCGCAAGAGCGCTCCAGGATCACGCCGATGAGTTCCGGCTCATCTTCGCGGATCATCGAGGTCACGGGCGGAGCGACAAGCCGCACGAGGCCGAGGCCTACGCGATGCCCTTCGCGTCGCGGACGTGGTAGCGGTTCTCGACGAGCTGGATATCGAGCGAGCGCACTTCGTCGGTATCTCCTGGGGCGGGCGGCTCTGCTTCGGGATCGGCGAACACGCGCCCAGCCGCGCGCACTCGCTCGTGATCATCGGCCAACACCCGTACGCCATCGACCCGGGTGGTCCCCTCGCCCGCGTGGTTGGCGAGGCCTTGGCCGCATCGGAGCAGGAGGGCGTCGAACCGCTCGTCCGTGCCTTCGAGGCCATCGTCGGACGCTATCCCGATGACATCCGTGCCGCGTACCTCGCCAGCGACGCCGCGGCGATGCGAGCTGCGCGGAGCGCCGCGATGGCTGAGGGGGCGGTTGGTGATGGCTTCGGAGAGTGGAACGTGCGCTGCCTCATATGCGTTGCTGCGGATGACGTGGACTTCTTCCATCAAGCTCAGCGTGCAGCTGAGGAGATCCCGAAGGCGGAGTTCGTCTCGATCGAAGCGACAGACCACCTAGGTGTGGACGTCGCCTCGGTCGATCCCATCCTTCCGGCCGTTCTACGGACCCTCCGGGAGACGCGCTGAAATCGGGCGGTGCGAGAGGAGAGACTCGAACCCGCGCGTGCGGCTAGTGCCTCGCCATCCCAGGATCGAGTTGGCACCCGAACTTCACTCGGCATCCATCCGGGATCCGGCCGCCGCTCCGAAGGCGCGAGCTCGTGGTGGTTCCCCCACGGTCGCAGCCGAACTTCACCCAGCATCCGGCGGGGATCTGGCTCCCGTTCACGGCTTGCGTGGTGGAACCCGGTGCCATCTGCGCGGGCGCCGGCTGGAGCTGAGCGCCGCCCCTCGACGTCCAGATCGACGTTGCTTGGGTCGCCAGCAGGAAGACCGCCAAGGTGAGAACAAGCGCGACGATCCCAACGATCGCCCTGGAACGCTGCTTCCCGCCGAGAACTTCGGTCGACATGATCGGCCTCCTTCCGCCGGGCGGGACCTTCGCCCGCCGCGTCGGGGAGAGGCTGCTCCTGCCTGGCTTCGGAACGCCTGCGGGATCGACTGCAGAACGACTGCGGGTCGGAGGATCCGTCAGGAACCGCAGGTCGCGTGATACGGCCTGTCGGGGAGGAACTCCTGCCACTCCTGCGGGGTGAAGCTCCGCCCGGCGACCGCGCACGCCCGAGCGAGCCAGTCCGACTGATTCACGTCCCAAACCCAGCCCGCGCCGCTGTCGGAGACCACCACGACGCTGCGGCCATCCGGGGTGAACGAGGCTGTGACGGGACGGCCGGCCACCGGACCTGGGAACGCGTCGCCAATCGTCGACCGGGTCGCCACATCCCACAGCAGGACGTTGCCGGCTGCGTCCGCGCCGACGGCGGCGCTCCCGTCGGGCGCCAGATCGACCGTGTCGGCGAACCCCGAAAGGCCGGTCAGCGGCGCGCCGAGTAACGCTCCTGTCTGCAGGTCCCAGAGGCGCACGGTGCCGGTTTGGCCGCCGGTGATGAGGGTTCGGGCGTCGGTCGAGACGTCGGCCGACAACACGCCCGAGTCGTCGGCCTGCGCTGTCTTGACTTTTCGCTCCATGGCCGTGTCCCAGATCACGAAGTAACCGCCGTCGCCCCACCCCGTCGAGACCACGAGTTGCGAGCCGTCCGGCGTGAAGTCCAATTCTTCGACGGTGCCGGCGGTCCGGAACCGGCCGGCGGACTGGTTCGGCGTCTCCGGACTCCAGACGTAGACCGATCCGCGATGCACGGGGCCGCCGCCGCCCACCAGCAAGCTCCCGTCCGGGCTGAACGCCAACGTGACCAGGCGGTCGCGCGCGGGTATCGGGTGCAGGATCGCCGTCATCCTTCCCGAGGCGACGTCCCACAGCCGTACGTCGCTCCGAGGGTTGCTCCACGAACCGATCGCGAGGGTCCTCGAGTCGGGACTGAACGCGAGCGGTGCCGAGCTGAGGTCCAGATCCTGGGAGATGCGACGGACGACGTGGAGGTCCGAGGCGTCGATCAGCCAGATGCCGTCGTGCAGTCCGCCCTTCGACGAACTGGGCACAGCGAGCAACTGCCCGTCCGGGCTCATGGCGAACCACGGCCACCCCGGGAACCCCGTCCCGGCGGCGAACGGTCGATCGAGGCGGTGGCCGCCGGAGAGATCCCACACCACGACATCCCGGCTCCGATCGGTCGTATACGCGGTGGTGCCGTCCGCCGAGAGCACCGGGCCACGAAGCGGCAGATCGCCGGTCTCGGTCAGCGCGGTTCGCGCGGACGCGGTCGCTACGTCCCAGATCAGGAGTCGCGAGTCGTTGCCGACGGTGACGATCGAGCGCCCGTCGGGAGTGAAGGTGACGCCGACGGCCTCGTACTTGGTCTTGTACCCCCCGTGATGCCCGCCCGACCCGGTCCGCACGTCGCCAGACCGAAGGTTCAGGAACGAGATGTTCCCCTCCTTGTGCGTGTCGCTGTTCTCGATCAACGCGGCGACGTCGCCGTTGGGGCTGACCGCGACCCCTTGCCCACCGATGGTGAACCGTCGAACGATGGTGAGGCCGGGGCCCCACAGCAGAGTGGGTCCGCCGAAGCGTGTCGTCACGAGCGACCCGTCTGGCGTGAACGCCATCGCGAACGGAGAGACC
>JBKOZW010000019.1:0-8476 GCA_046726095.1 Actinomycetota bacterium | reverse complement strand
GCCGTCCACCCGGCCCACCACCGGATGTCGGCCGTCGTCCCCGGGCCGAAGGTCCACAACCATCTCCGCAGCAGCTCGGCGCTCGCTTCCCGGCGGTCGACCGCCGGGAGGCGAGCGCCGAGCCACGTCTCGAGCTCCGCCCAGCGGTACTGGCCCGACACCCACGTCCCGCGCGGCCGGGTCCGCACGATCGTCCCCTCGGTCGCGAGCAGGAACAGGACGCGCGTCGAGAGACCGACCTGCCCGCCCCACGGCTTGCCCTCCCCGAACGTCAGCTTCTTGGCCAGCTGGGGGACGTCCTGCGTGAGCTCGACGGCCGCGGCTTCACCGCGCGAGCGGAGGGCCTCGAGGGTTCGGGAGCACACGCGATCGAGCCATCGCGCTCCGTCCCGGGCGATGCCCTGTTCCTCGATCATCCCGATCAGCAGGCGTCGTTGGGCAGGCACGAGCGCTTTCGTGCACGCCTCGTCCATCGTGGCCGCCACATCGAGCGGAACGACGAACAGCGTCCGCCGCATCCCGAGCATCCGCACGAGCGTCTTGCGTTCGTAGAGCGCGGACTCCAGGTCAGCCGGCGTGAAGCCGCGCACGCGCGCGTATGCCGACAGGTGCACCGTGACGGGGTCGCTCGAGTGCAGGGCCACCATGTCCGAAGCGGCGTCCTCGATCCTGGCGGTCCGGGTCGCGAGGTCGTGGCGCATGCCCAGCCGGGCGCGCCGCTGCGGGACCGAGATCATCCGCATGGAGCGGATGGATCAGGACGTGGTCCCGGGCGGTGGGAGCGGGGCGACGCTGGCGGCCCGGTCCCAGAGCCGGTTGAGATGCTCCTGGATGTAGAGGCCGTTGGCGATCGAGAGCAACACCAGGAAGACGATCGTGAGCGCAGGTTCGAGCTGTGGCTGGACGCCGAGGCGTTGCTCGTCACCCTGCACGTGTTTGGCCGTGTTGTAGATCGCGATGAACGGCGGAACGATGATGATCCAGCCGAACAGGATCGCCATCAGGGAGCGCGTCGGGCTGATCGAGTCGTCGTGCTCGAACGACGACAGCTCGTCGTTGACCTTCCAGTACCAGTAGAGGAAATAGATCCCGATCGTGATGAACGAGAGTCCGAGCACCCCGAGCGGGTTCCGCTTCAGGTACGGCCGGCCCTCGATCGTCACGGTCTCTGCCATCGGTGCCAGCCTACCCCGCCCGGCCGTAGGCTGGACCCGATGGAGACCGTGACCTCGCCGGACGGGACCAAGATCGCCTTCGAGCGTTCGGGCACCGGCCCGCCCCTGATCGTGGTCGGCGGCGCGCTCAGCGACCGCGCGGCCGCGGCCCCGTTCGCGGCCCTGCTGGAACCGCGGTTCACGGTCGTCGCGTACGACCGACGAGGGCGCGGCGACAGCGACGACACGCCGCCGTATGCCGTCGAGCGCGAGATCGACGACCTGGGCGCCGTGATCGGCGCCACGAGCGGGGAGGCGTTCGTGTTCGGGCACTCGTCGGGAGCCGCGCTGGGGCTCGAAGGCGCGATCCACGGCCTGCCGATCGTCAAGCTCGCCCTCTACGAGCCTCCGTTCGTCGTCGACGATTCGCGACCGCCCATCCCGCGCGACTACGTCGACCGGATCCGTGAGCTCGTGGCCGCGGACCGTCGCGGCGACGCCGTCGAGTACTTCATGACCTCCGCGGTCGCCGTCGCACCCGAGATGGTCACGCAGATGCGTGGGATGCCGATGTGGCCGCGGATGGAGGCGCTCGCGCACACGATCGCCTACGACGGGGAGGTGATGGACGGCCACACGTGGGGAGCGTCGCTCCCGGCGTCCTGGGTCGCTCCCGTCACGATCCCCACCCTGGTGATGGACGGCGGCGCCAGCCCCGATTGGGCACGGAACTCGGTGCGGCAGCTCGCCTCGATCCTGCCGAACGCACAGCACCGGACGCTCGAGGGTCAGGATCACGGCGCGGCGCCGGAGGCGGTCGTGCCGGAGCTCGAAGCGTTCTTCCTCGGGTAGCTACATCGGGGTCGGTGGCTCGTCGTCCGGTCGCTCCGGCGACTCCCACGTGTCCCCGGACCCGCCGCGTCGCCGGATCGCGTTCCCCGCGTCGTCGATCGTCGCGCTCACGGCACTCCCGATCGCGCCGACCGCGTCCTTCAGGTCCTTCTTGGCCTCGGCGTCACGCAGCGTCCCGTCGAGCGCGCTGAACGCCCGATCCAGCTGATTCCCGATCTGACGAGCCGCCTCCTCGAGCTTGCGCTGGGAGTCCTTCGCGGTCTGCTCAGACCCCGCTTCCTTGTAGTGATCGGAGAGATGCCGTCCGAACGAGGCGAACCGCTCGCCGACCTGGTTCCATGCGTCCTTCGCGTTCTGGGCCATCGGGTGCCTCCTTCTGGGTTGCCTCCAACTGGGTGGTCGCCTCCAGCCTACGGCCGGCCTCTCGGTACCACCCACGGGGGACGCCTCACCGACCGACTCGAGTTGGGGGCCGCCCGTGCCGATGACCAGGTGGGATGAGGTGATCCGCATGGCCCGCGTGCTCGTGATCGATGACGAAGACGTGATCGGAGCGGTGCTCCGCTACGCCTTCCTGGAGCAGGGGCATGAGACGCTCACCGCCGACGGGGGCCGGAGCGGGGTCGAGGCGGTGCGGAGCCACCACCCCGATGCGGTCGTCCTCGACCTGATGATGCCAGAGATGAACGGCCACGACGTCCTGGAGGCGCTCCGCGAGGACGACGCCACCGGTGACGTCCCGATCCTGGTCCTCACCGCGGTCACCCAGTCGCGCGAGCGCGATCGGTGTCTGGCGGAGGGCGCGGACCGCGTGATGACGAAACCGTTCGATCCGCGCGAAGTGGCGACGGTCATCGACGACATGCTGACGCTTCCGCCGGTGCCGTCCTTCCGGCACGCGTCCTGACGCGCGCGGCCCCCCACGTCACTCGCCGGCGATCTTCCATTCGCTGCGCAGGATCGCGCGATAGACGTCGCCCGGCTTCGCCTTCCCGCCGGTGGACTCCTCGATCGCCAGGGCGCGAGCTCGCGCGGCCGGCGTTCCCGGCTTCCGATCGACGTCGCCGATCACGCGCCATCGATATTCGCCGATCTGCTTGAGGACGATGTATCCGGGTCTCCGCGGGCTCACGTCCCACAGGGTATCCGCGGTGCGACGTGAGCGGGCCGGACCCCAGAGGGGCCCGGCCCGTTCGCTTGCGACTCGCAGGCCGTCGGGTATCGAACGACGCTCCGTCCGGTAGACCAGCCGGAGCCTGCGAGGCCGGTGAGCTGGTTGGATTCTGCCGGTCTTCCCGGCATGCGGGCGGGGAGGTGGACCCCGGCCCGCGAGGGACGGCTCAGCAGCCAGTCACCTCGAGGGTCTCATGCTCACTATGCAGTCGGACCACCTCCTTCCTCTCGTGCCCGACATGCTGCCGCAGCCGGACGCGAAAGACAACCAGGCTCGAGCAGCCTCCTCAGGCCGACGGACGACGGGATGCCGAGTCCAGCATCTGGGCCATGTTGTGCAGGAGGTTCGTGGCGATGTTCCGCTCGTAGATCACGCTGCGGAACTCACCCTTGCTGAGCAGGAAGCACCGGATCGCCGTCTCGGTGATCACCGTCGCCGTCCTGGGCGTGCGCTCCATCAGCGACAGGAGCAGCGAGATCTCGCCGAAGTAGTCGCCCGGACCGAGCAAGCTCACCTTGCGCCCGTTCCGGACCACGCGGGCACTGCCCTCGAGGATCACGAAGAAGTCGTCGCCCGGTTTGCCCTGCTCGGTGATCGTCTCCCCGGCCTCGTACGTTTGCTCGTGCCCGCGGGCCGCGATGTGACGGAGCTGTCGAGCCGAGCATCCCCGGAAGAGGGGAACGGTGCCGAGCCGATCGGCGGTCTCCCTCGTGCTCACGTCGCGGCGAGCCTAGGCAGGGCGGCCCCACGTCGCAAACGCCGAGCGCTCAGACGGCCGGACCGGCCGCCAGGGTAAGCGTGGCCGTGTGCTCGCCCTGCGCGTCGACCCACGTCACCAGGACCTGCTCGCCGGGCGTCTTGGAATGGATCGCCGTGCCGAGGTCGTCGAGCGAGTTCACCGGAACCCCGTCGATGCTCCGGATCACCGAGGGCGCCGAGATGCCCGCCTGCGCCGCGGGGCTGCCCTCCTTGACGCCGGACACGAGCGCGCCCGACGTGTCGCTCAGCCCGAGACGGGCCGCGGTCGCCGCGTCCACCGGTTGGACCGCCACGCCGATGAACCCGCGCTCGCCGAGCAGAATCGTCGAGCTCTCGTGGCCGGCGCGGATCTCGTCCACGATGTTCAGAGCCGAGTCGATCGGGATCGCGAAGCCGATCCCCGTCGTCGATTTGCTCGGGCCTGCCGTGATGATCCCGATGACCTGGCCGTTCGCGTTGACCAGCGCGCCGCCCGAGTCTCCCGGGTGCACGCCGGCGGCGATCTGGATCACGTCGTCGAGACGCTCCGAGCTCCCCCCGGCCGGGTCGCGCGCGACGATGCTGCGATGGAGCGCGGTGACGGTCCCCGCGGTCGTGGTGGGCGGACCGGGGGCACCGAAGGCGTTGCCGATCGCCGTGACCTTGTCGCCGACCTGCACCGTGGCCGAGTCCCCGATCGTCACGGGCGACAACCCGGACACATCGTTCAGCTGCAGGAGCGCCACGTCGTCGGTCGGGGCCACGCCGAGGACGGTCGCGGTCTGGTCGCCGAGCCCGGGGATCGTGACCTCGATCCCGGAGGCCCCTGCCACGACGTGGTTGTTCGTGAGGATCTCGCCATCGGCGGTGAGCACCATCCCGGTCCCGGCGCCGAGCGGCCGGAGGCCGTCCGAGCCCAGCGTCTCGGCGGACGTGTTGATGTCGACGACCGAGCCCTGGGCGACCGTCGCGGTCGTCCCTCCACCGCCCATGGTCGCGAGACTCGGCGAAGCGGTCGAGCCGCGACCGCCGGCATCGACGAGCGTGCCGATCAGGATGGAAGCGGCGAGGACGACGATCCCCAGAACGACCCATGGGGCACGCGGACGCGGCGCCGGGGGCGGCGGTGGGGGGGCGGGGAGACCGGCATGGTAGCCGCCCCACGGTTGCTGCTGTTGTGCCATGGATCGAAGGTACTCGCTGAACGCTGTGAACCACCTGAGAACGACCCGGGAGTTCCTTGAGGTTCTCCGATCACCATCGCTCGCGATGGATGACCTGGTCGGACGGCCGCCGGTCTGGCCGCTCGATCGGCCGGAGCGGCCGGTCGGCCGGGTACCCGAAGGCGACCATGCCGACGCAGAGCCGGTCCTCGGGCGCACCGAGGATCCGGCGGGCCAGCTGCTGATCCCCGATCGACGCGTGGGAGCTGCCGATCCCCAGGTCGGACGCGGTGACCATCATCTGGAGGGTTGCCTGGCCCATGTCGTAGAACATCCAGTCGCGCTCGTCCTGGTCGGCGGGGTCGGCCCCGACGAGCACGATCGTCGCGGCCGACCCCGCCACGTGCGCCGCGTACCTCCACGTGTTCGCCAGCTGCCGGAGCGTCTCGCGCTCTGTGCACAGGACGAACCCCCACGGCTGCTCGTTCATCGATGAGGGACTGCGGCGCCCCGCCTCGAGGAGCCGGTCGAGGTCGCCGGGCGGGATCGGTCGGTCCTCGTATGTCCGGACGTTCCGACGGGCTCGGATCGCGTCCCAGGTCTCCATGACCGCCACGGTACCCGAGCGGGTGGCGCGCATCCTTGGGATAGGGTCCGGCATCGATGGAGACGCGGGAGACGATCTTCGCGAACGGCGCCATTTTTAGCGGGGTGCGGGGAGCGCCGTGGGTGGAGGCGGTCGCGACCCGCGGCGCCGACGTGGTGGCCGCCGGCGACCTGGCGGATCTCCGCCGTGAGCTCCCGCGAGCGGTCGAGCACGATCTGGGCGGCGGCATGCTCCTCCCCGGGCTCGTGGACGCCCACAACCATTTCCTCTCGACGGGTGAGTCCCTCGCCTCGATCGACCTTCGGTACCCGAGGGTGGACTCGGGCGAGGCGCTGCTCCGTGTGATCCGCGAGGCTGCCGCCGAAGCGATGCCGGGCGAGACGATCGGCGGGTTCGGCTTCGACCACGGGCACTACCCGCTGCCGACACTGGCCGACCTCGACGCCGCCGCGAGCGACCATCCGATGCACCTGTTCCACACGTCCGGCCATCACGTGCTGGTCAACTCCCGCGTGCTCCGCGAGGCCGGCGTCGGCGACGCCACCCCGGATCCGCCCGGCGGAAGGTTCGATCGGGACGACATCGGGCATCTGACCGGCCTCTGCCTGGACGCGGCGTGCGGCGAGGTCCTCCCGACCGACGTGGACGTGGGCCCGCACGGACCGAACTTCCACGTCCGCGCACCCCTCCAGACGCTCGTCGCGGCCGTGTCGCGAGCGAGGGCCGCGTACCTGGAAGCCGGGCTCACGTGCGTCGCCGACGCGCAGGTGACCGCGCGGGAGCTGGCGGCGTATCGGGAGGCCCGGGCTCGGGGAGCCTTCCCCATCAGGACGGTCTGCATGCCGCTGTCGCACCAGCTCGAGGACTTCGCGGCGCTGGGGCTCACGGGCCCGTTCGGCGACGATCACCTGTCGATCGGTCATCTGAAGGTCTACGCCGACGGGACGCTCACGGGCGGCACCGCCGCCTTCGGCGACGACCTCGGGATCGAGTCCCAGAAGGCGTCGTTCTTCCACGAGCCCGATGACCTGGTCGCGTTGATCGAGCGTGGCTGGACCGACCGATGGCGCGTCGCGGTCCACGCACAGGGCGACGGCGCGATCGCCCTCGTGCTCGACGGCTTCGAAGCAGGGAGGCGTGCCGTCCCTCGGCCCGACGCGCGACCGCGGATCGAGCACGCCGGCTTCCCGACGCCGAGGGGCGTCGAGCGGATGCGCGCCCTCGGCGTCACAGCCGTGAACCAGCCTTCGTACCTCTTCGACTACGGCGACCAGTACGTCGACTCGCTCGGCCGGCACGCTCACGAGCTGCAGCCGTGGAGGACGGAGATCGACGCGGGCGTCCGCGTGGTGATCAGCAGCGACTCGGACGTCTCCAGCTACCGCCCGCTGACGACGATCGCGAACGCGATGCGACGCGAGACCCGATCCGGGGTGGTCCTGGGGGACCACCACCGCCTGACCCTCGAGGAAGCGCTGTTCGCCCACACCGTGGACGCCGCGTACGCCGTCGGATTGGACGACCGCATCGGCTCGCTCGAACCGGGGAAGGCCGCCGACCTCACGATCCTTCCCGCCGATCTCCGGGATCTCGCGCCCGAGGAGATCGCGTCCGTGCCGGTCGCGGCGACGATCATCGACGGGGAGACGGTGTTCGGGCCGGGGACCGATCCGATCAAGGCCTGATGTTCTGGTTCATGCGGAAGACGTTGTCCGGGTCGTAGGTCCGCTTCAGCTTCAAAAGCCGCTCGTACTTGGCTTCGCCGTAGATCGATCGCACGATGCCCTCATCGGTCTCCACCATGTCGTTCACGTAGTGGCCCGCGGTCGTGAACGGTTCGAGCACGGCCATCGTCGAGCGGCCCCACGCCACGTGGGCTGCGTCGTGATCCGCGCCCGACCACTCGCACTCGACGCCGACCCACCACGGCGCCTCGCGACCGGTGAAGGCCATGGCGTCGGGATCCACGCGGGAGATCGCACCCCCCTGGAGCCACAGGGTGATCGTGTCGCCCGCGGTCGGAGCGGCGGCGACGGTCTCGAGCCCCACGTGGATGTACCCGTCCGAGAGCTCCGCGAGGAACCCGCCCTTCATGTAGAAGCGCTTGCCCCACGCCATGTCCTCATCCGCCATCGCCTGGACGTCCAGGTAGCGACGCGGTTCGATCGTGTCGACGAGCGGACCGAGCTCGCGGAGCGGCCGCAGGTCCTCGTCTGCCGTGTCGGGCGCTCCCGAGTGCGTCACGCCCATGTACACCATGGGTCGGCCCTCGTAGCCGGGCGGGTCCGGAGGCTCGGCCGCGGCCTGCCCGAAGCTGTAGGACGTCATGACCTCCTCGGGCGCGTCCGGCGCCCACTCGCGGACCCGCGCCGCGACCTGGTGGGCTCGTTCCGCCGGGAAGATCAACAGGCCCTGTGTGACGATCTGGCCGAGCTCGTGGAGGCGGAACTCGAACGCCGTGACGACACCGAAGTTGGGCCCTGCGCCACGGATCCCCCAGAAGAGCTCGGGGTTCTCGTCCTCGCTCGCGTGCAGGAGCTCGCCGTCGGCGGTCACCAGGTCGACCGAGAGCATGTTGTCGATCGAGTAGCCCCAGTGCCGCTGGAGGCGGCCCATCCCGCCGCCGAGCGTGAGGCCGCCGACGCCGGTGTGGCCGACGACACCGACCGGGCACACGAGGCCGTGCTCCTGCGCCGCCGCGTCGAGCTCCTGGAGGAGGCTCCCGCCCTTGACGCGCGCGACGCGCGCGTCGGGATCGACCTCGACGCCGTGCATCGTCGACAGGTCG